>NZ_DJUD01000054.1:0-9602 GCF_002439405.1 Psychrobacter sp. UBA6291
AAGGTTGGTGGTAAATTTATGAATCAAGTCTTGGCGTGTATTTTTAATCTTGGCGTGAATGGCCTTAACCCGTTTTTTGTTTTTGGCTCTTTGAGCAATGCCTAGTTTTTTAGCGTATTGCTGGGTGACTTTGGTTTTTAGTACCTCACCATTACTTGTCGTTGCTGAGTCCCTGCAACCTAAATCAATACCAGTTTCGCCTGTACCGCACTCAATTTTTGGGTACTCTTTAATGGTGATACAGGCATACCAGTGGCCGCGACTGTCTTGCACAAGCTCACAGGTGTTGATGGTGTAGAGTGCTAGATTATAGCTATCCCACACGTCGATGGTCAGCTTCTTGCCTTTAGCCAGGCTAAATTGAATGGTGGATTTAAGACTTTTCTTTCCTGATTTTTTGATACCTACGTATTTGATTGCTGCTTTTTTAAAGGGAATCCAACCAAGTGATTTACGCTTAGATTTTGGGTTATTGGTTCGCCAGTTTAATTTGGCTTTTTTGAATTGCTTGCGAGATTTAGTATGGGTTTCGGTGATGGCTTGTAAGGTTTGGCTGTGCAGGTTTAGCAGCTCGCTACTACCTTTTACATAAGCCGCAATATCATAAGCTGAAAAGAAATGATTGGTGCGTTGAAGATGCTTAAAACTCAAGTCATTTACATAGTTCCACACAAAATTAACCGCACCAGCCAGTTTATTTAGCTGATTGGCATGTTTGTCTTTGATGCGCAACTTGAGCGTTTTCATAGAGTGATTATGGTCTTAATGAGTTTGGTTGACAAGTCTGTTTTAAGGCTGAGCGACAATAGCTGACGCCTGATATCCATGCCCTAGAAGGGACATGGTTTTACGGCGCTTTTTGATAAAATACGTTTACCTTTTTCTGTGACTAAAAAAAGCCTCTAATGATTAGAGGCTTTTCTATAATAAGCTACAACTAAAATTATTCAGCAGTTTTTGAAATCACTTCGTTTAGGATCCAAACTGGTTTAACCACTTTCGTCGCTTCATTCATAACCGCTTCTTGACGCACATCCAAGATATAACGATAGTTTGGCTCATAAGTAAAGCCTTGAATATCACCATTTAGAGGCGTATAGTTTTTCTGATAAGTCTGACGATATTGTAGGCATTCTGACTCAACCATAGTACCACTGGCGGTTGGCAGCTCACACACCGCTTTAAGTGGCGCTATTTCAATTTTGAAACTTGGAATATTTACCACTTTCACATTCACAGGCTCGCCTTCAACCACCATAGTACGTTCATCATTCATACCCATAGTAGAACAACCTGACAAAACAAAAGTTGTCATCAATGCCGCAATCGCTAATTTTTTCATTATTAAATCCTCAGTTTATTTATTAGTATTAATCATTACCTTTTAAACTCATTTTAATCAATTATCACTATCCAAAAGGTAGCAAGCAGTCATAAAGATACTGTTAATCAGAAAATCAATCTAAGCTCATATAAAATAAAAACGAGCATTATTGATATAAACTTCCTCAACTGTTAATAGTACCGTCTATTGTTTACTGCAATCAGTATAGGTCGCGCAGATGCCCAGCCTCTATAACTGCTTTGTAAAGTAACGTCAGCTTTTGCAACTGCTGTTAATAAACGGTTTAAATTAAGCCCTATTTAATACAAAAATATTGAGCAAAAAAAACGCTCAAACTATGCATGACAATACTAGCTTCGAGCGTTTTATAAAATAATAAAGAACTTTTAACTGCGATAGTCTGCATTTATCTTAACGTAATCATAAGACAAATCGCAGGTATAAACCGTATCCTCAGCGTCACCACGGGCCAAATCAATATTAATGGTAATCTCAGGCCGGCTCATGACTTCTTTGCCCGCCGATTCCGTATAACTTGGTGCCACACCGCCATTTTGACAAATCATCACTTCATCTAAGTAGACATCAACTTGCTCGGTATTAAGGTCGTCGATACCCGCGTAACCAACCGCTGCCAAGATACGTCCCCAGTTGGCATCACTGGCAAAAAATGCGGTTTTGACCAGTGGTGAATGCGCAACGGCATACGCTACATCGCAGCATTCTTGCGTGGTTTTGCCGCCTGTGACTTTGACCGTCATAAACTTGGTTGCGCCTTCTCCATCTCGTACAATTAATTGTGCCAAACGTACAAAAACTGATGTCAAGGCCTCAAATATCGGCTGATAATGTGGATGTTCTGGGCTATCAATAACCTCCGAGCTCGCCGTTCCGGTTGCAATTAAGACGCAGCAATCGTTGGTTGAGGTATCGCCATCGACAGTAATGCGATTAAAAGATTGCTCGTTAATTTTGCTCAGCATTTCTTGCAATAAATCAGCAGCGATATTGGCATCGGTCGCTACATAGCCGAGCATGGTCGCCATATTGGGACGTATCATACCTGAGCCTTTTGACATCCCAGTAACATGATAGCTGCTAGCGTCAACATCGACCTTTTCACTGGCAAGTTTTGGAATTGTATCAGTGGTACGAATACCATTTGCTGCTGCTAACCAATTATCAGCGCCCAAACTGGCTAACGCATTGTCTAAACCTGCGATGATGGCATCGCTATTGAGTGGCTCACCTATCACGCCTGTCGAAAATGGCAACACAGAGCTGACGTCCACACCAGCTTTGGCAGCTAAGGCGGCACAGATATCAAGCGCGCGGCGTTTACCGTCAGCGCCAGTCCCAGCATTGGCGTTGCCAGTATTGGTGATTAAATAGCGCGGACTGGCTTTGGCAAAATGCTCTCGTAACACGCGTACTGGTGCTGCACAAAAGGTATTTTTGGTAGTGACAACGGCAGTGTTGGCACTATCAGCAATCTCTATCACCACCAAATCATCGCGGTCTTTGTAGCGTACGCCTGCCGCGGTAGCGCTTAGTTTAATCCCATCAATAGGATAAATCGTATTAGGTACTGCAACGTTGCCGACAGCCATCATTCAATCCTTATTCATCAATGCTGATGTATTATTTATTGGTTATTCATTTTTAGTTGTGCAAAACTGGTACTAAAAATCTGATGTTAAAAGTCTATGGTTCAAAGCCAGTTATTATACTTTATTTAGATCAAACGCTGCCCAAATTGGCGCGTGGTCAGACGGTTTTTCCATGCCGCGTAGCTCATAGCTGATACCAGCATCGACACAATGGTCGATCAAATCTGCCGTACATAAAATATGATCGATACGTAGTCCGCGCTTAGGATCATCATTGAAACCGCGACTGCGATAATCAAACCAGCTATATAATTCGGTGCTGTCTGGATAATGCAGACGATAAGTATCGGTCAGCTCTCGCGCCATCAAGTTACCATACCATTCGCGCTCTTCAGGTAAAAATGAGGTTTTTCTATTTTTAAGCCAGCGCTTGGCGTTAGCTTCGCCGATACCAACATCGATATCTTCTGGGGCAATATTCATATCACCCATGATAACCAACGAGCGCCCTTCAGCTTTTAGCGTATCAATATAGGTTATCAAATCCGCATAATAGGCACGCTTCATAGGAAATTTGGTCGGATGGTCTTGGCTCTCGCCTTGCGGAAAATAACCGTTAAGCACATCCACTTCGCGACCGTCAAATACGTAACGCGCATGGATAAAGCGCTTCTGTGCTTCTTCATCTTCTCCCGGAAAACCTTTTTGCACAAAAATAGGGGCAATTTTAGATAACAATGCGACGCCGTAATGCGCTTTTTGACCAAAATACTCGACGTGATAGCCCAAACCTTCCACATCTGCGAGCGGGAACTGCTCGTCGTGTACTTTGGTTTCTTGCAGACCGATCACATCAGGGTCGATAATCTCTTTTATCGCTTCTAACTGATGTTGACGAGCGCGAATACCATTGATATTAAAACAAACAAAACGGGTCATAAACTATCCTATCATTATGAATTGAAATAAAATCTTTCTATAACAAGTATTTTTATAAAATAAACGCCAATCTCAACTTATCGTAGGCTTTTGATTTTTATAGAATTTAAAATTCTAATTGTTTTAACTGAAATTTTAAAAACTAAGTAAACCAATACCTTAGAAAAATAAGTTGAGAGTGGGGTAAAATAAGGCAAGCAGCGAGACATTATAAATAAAGGCTTATCATAACAGACATCGCCACAGCTAGCTGTTGCGCGCCTTTATCTCTTACGATAGAGTAGCTGTCATGAGTAATAATCTAGGCATTATTACTTCTTATTTTTATAACCTTATATATCAACCTCTCAAACTTTACACGCTATTAATGGCGCAAACTTACTGAGCAACACGATAATGACAACCATGAATAAAAATACCGCTGCACAATCGATGCACGCAAGCATCCCGCTATTTGCTACTGATTACAATATCTATATTAACCATACTGATGCAGGCGGCATTGTCTACCATGCCAATCACTTAGTGTTTTTTGAAAACTGCCGCCGCGACTGGTTCACCAAGCTTGGTTTAAATGGCTATTTTTTACAGACCGATGATGGTGAAATTCAGCATTTTGTCGTCAGCCAAGCAGATTTGCAATATAAAAAAGCCATTTTATTAGATGAGGTCATCAATGTCCGCATTGATAAGGTTGAGCTAAAACCTGCCAGCATTATATTTTATCAAAGTATCCATCGCTTAGCGCCGAATGACAATGATAGCCCTCAGAAAAGAAATGCCTTTTCAAACACTACTTTATTAAGTCGCGCTAAAATCGTCATCGCTTGCGTGCAAAACCAAATCACGCCTGACTCTTCAAGCAATCATAGCGCACCCATGCGCCCTATTCGTGTACCGCAAAAATTAAGCGAAACTATTAATCAGGCAATAACCGCACATAGTATTGAACAGTAACCCGTACATAGTGCTGATTCATTCTCGTTTAAAGCTTAAGTAAAAACACACTACTCTTTAACATAACGCCATTCCTTTGCAGTGATATTTTTAGGTACGACTTAAACGGTTTTTAAGTTATCTATCGCATTTATCCAAAGACCATCTTAAATTTCTATTAAAATATCAGCTCGTTTCACTACCATCTCATTGATGGTCTTTTCTTCCTATAGAAGCATTTATTTATAAACATTTTATATGTACTGGGCAGTACTCGCATGCTAATATTGCATTTACTTAGATTCATGCTAATGTGTTGCTTAAATGTGTCATTATATCGTCGATACATTATATTTTAGTTGCAAAGAAACTTAGTAGTCCGTCAATAGATAAGGATGTTATCAAACTCAGCGGCCATTGCTTTACGTCAGCGCTGATTTTTTATTGACACGGATACGACTGCTTAACGATAGAAACTTAATTGAAATTCCAGGACGCTGACTATGACGTTGAATAAACCTTGGCTTGCCCAATATCCTAAGAGTGTGCCGAAAACGATCGATCCAGATAGATATGGCAGCATCGTGGAGCTGTATGAAGAGTGTTTTGATCGCTTTCGTCTGCATCCTATGAGTATCTGTATGGGCGTGACTCATACCTATGATGACATTGATAAGGCTTCTCTTGCCGTCGCCGCTTGGCTACAAGCACAAGGACTGCCTCAAGGCAGCGTGGTCGCGCTGATGATGCCAAACGTGCCGCAATACTTGCCAACCATGATTGGTATTTTGCGCGCAGGTTACGTCTGTACGCCCGTTAACCCTCTGTACACTGGCCGTGAACTGCGCCATCAGTTAAATGACTCAGGTGCAAAGGTTATCTTTGTGGTGGATAATTTCGCTCAAGCGCTCGAGCAAGTGATTGATGAGACACAAATTAAGCGTATCGTCTTATCAAAAATGGGCGATATGATGGGTCTCAAAGGTATTCTAGTAAATACCATTATCCGTCAAGTCAAACGCTTGGTGCCCAAATACAAGCTGAACGACCCTAAGCATGAAGTCACGAAGTTTCCCGATGTGCTCAAAAAAGGTAAAAACCTGCCCTTCCAAAAGCCAAAAATGACTTTGGACCAAAAAGCATTTTTGCAATATACCGGTGGTACAACTGGACTTTCTAAAGGTGCGATTTTATCTCAGCGTAATATCGTCGCAGGAGCCATGCAATCAGAAGCATGGACGCGCCCTATCACGTCAGAGATTAACGAAGTTTATATCAATATGGTCATGGCGCTCCCGCTGTATCATATTTTTGCCTTTATGCTAAGCTCACTTGGTATGCGTTCAGGCTATACCTTTATCCTCATACCCAATCCACGCGACATCCCTGGATTTATCAAAACCTTATCTAAACAACCGTTCCATATTTTCCCAGCAGTTAATACTTTGTTTAAAGGCTTGCTTGATAATCCAAACTTTAAAGACCTTGATTTTAGCTCGCTACGTATCTCGCAAGCAGGCGGTATGGCAGCGACCGAACAGACGGCAGCGCGCTGGCTTGAAACCACTGGTTGCGCCATGATTGAAGGCTGGGGTATGACTGAGGGTGTGGCTGTCGGCACTGCCAACGTTGTTACCGACCGTAAGTTTAACGGCACTATTGGCGTCCCAGTCCCGAGCGTTGATGTCATCATCATAGATGAAGACGGCAAGCGCGTCGGTGTCAATGAAGCTGGTGAGATGTGTGTTAAAGGTCCTAACGTCACCTCAGGTTATCTGAATAGAGACAGTAGCGAAGACTTTACTGAAGATGGTTACTTTCGCACGGGCGATATCGTCAGTATGGATGAAAAAGGCTACTTTAGATTATTAGACCGTAAAAAAGACATGATTTTGGTCTCAGGCTTTAACGTCTTTCCTAACGAAGTAGAATCAGTGATGCTTGATTGTGAAGGTATTATTGATTGCGCGGTGATCGGTATTCCTGATGAGCGTCAAGGAGAAGCGGTCAAAATTTACGTCATCCCTGCCGACAATAACGTGACCAAAAACTCGATTAAAGAATTTGCTCTAGACAATTTGACCGGCTATAAATGTCCGCGTTATATCGAGTTTGTTACTGAGCTACCAAAGAGTAACGTTGGTAAAGTACTGCGTCAAAAACTGCGGGAAAAACATATGGCTGATAACCCTCAGCTATAATTAAAGCAAATATCTATGCTCAAAAAGCGCTCTAACTAAACGATAGAGCGCTTCTTTATTTTAAGACATTAAACTTTAGTATGGGTAATACTTATACTGTTGATAATCACGCTGTTATAGTATTACTATTTTTTAAGAGAAATACAAAAAACCCTCTAGTAGAGTTATCCATATTAGCTGCTATTATTTATATTGTTAGCTAATTCTAATCTAAGAATCCTTTCATCTTATATTTTTCACCGTTCATCGGATTTTACTTGCAACACAGTTTTCTCTTTTTATCAAATTTAACTATATACGCACAAGTTTCTGTATTAGAATAACTGGTTCAATAGTAGTTATGTTAATGTAACGCCAAAATATGTTACGCTATTGTTTATTATTAGTTAGTACTGATAGTATCCTCGGTAACTGGATATTTAATCTACTTCAGTAGTTGTTTCTCGTAGTTAAATACCTTTCTAGTCAAACAATCTTGTAATTAAATATATTTGTATTAAGGCCACCGTATTTTAGCAGTATGTGAATAAATGGGATAGCACGCGACAAGCCACCGACTATAGGACGTATCGTCTATAGAGCAAGAATGGGTTTGTTGACAGGGATGTGACTACTTTTTTATAAAGCCTTAACTTATCACAAATTTAAGGACACTAAGTATGACCACTGATCAGCCTTGGCTTGCTCAATACCCAAAAAACGTACCTAAAACCATCAATCCCGATCAGTATGAAAGCCTTATAGACCTCTATGAAGAATGCTTTGATCGCTTTCGTATGCACCCTATGACCATTTGTATGGGTGTGACTCACACCTATGGCGACGTGGACAAAGCTTCTCTTGCCGTGGCTGCATGGTTACAAGCGCAAGGGATTCCTAAAGGTAGTGTGGTTGCACTGATGATGCCAAACGTGCCGCAATATCTACCGACGATGATTGGTATTTTGCGTGCAGGCTACGTTTGCACGCCGATTAATCCGCTCTATACGGGTCGTGAGCTGCGCCATCAGCTCAATGATTCTGGTGCTCAAGTTATCTTTGTGGTCGATAATTTTGCCCAAGCACTCGAGCAGGTAATCGAAGAGACGGATATCAAACGTATTGTCCTATCGAAAATGGGCGATATGATGGGATTAAAAGGTATCTTAGTCAATACGGTAATCCGTCAGGTCAAACGCTTGGTTCCTAAATACAACTTGAATGATCCTAAATATCACGTTACCAAGTTTCCAGATGTGCTGAAAAAAGGTAAAAGCCTACCATTCCAAGCACCAAAAACGGCTTTGCAACATAAAGCGATTTTGCAATATACTGGTGGTACCACAGGACTATCTAAAGGCGCGGTATTAACTCAGCGTAATGTCGTCGCTGCGGCCATGCAGTCAGAAGCATGGTTTCGCCCTGTTACCTCAGAAATTAATGAGGTTTATATCAATATGGTCATGGCGCTACCGCTATATCATATTTTTGCTTACATGCTTAGCCTGCTTGGCATGCGCTCAGGTTACACTTTTATTTTGGTACCAAATCCGCGTGATATGCCTGGATTTATCAAAACTTTATCCAAACAGCCGTTCCATATTTTCCCAGCGGTTAATACTTTGTTTAAAGGCTTGCTTGATCAGCCAAACTTTAAAGACCTAGATTTCAGCTCACTTCGACTCTCGCAGGCAGGTGGTATGGCAGCAACCGAACAAACAGCGGCGCGTTGGTTAGAAGTGACAGGCTGTCCAATGGTTGAAGGTTGGGGTATGACTGAATGTGTAGCAGTCGGCACCAACAATATCGTCATTGATCGTAAATTTAATGGTACGATTGGCACGCCTGGTCCAAGCGTTGATATTATTGTTATCGATGAAGATGGCAAAGAAGTAGGCGTTAATCAGGCAGGCGAGCTGTGCATCAAAGGTCCAAATGTCATGTCGGGCTACTTTAATAAAGACAGTAGTAGCGACTTTACTAAAGAGGGTTATTTCCGTACGGGTGATATCGTCAGTATGGATGAAAAAGGTTACTTTAGATTATTAGATCGCAAAAAAGACATGATTTTGGTCTCAGGCTTTAACGTCTTCCCGAATGAAATCGAGTCGGTCATGCTTGATTGTAAAGGCATTATTGAGTGTGCAGTCATCGGTGTTCCTGATGAACACCAAGGCGAAGCGGTGAAAATCTATATCGTCCCTGCCGACAACAATGTAACTAAAGAAGATATCAAAGAGTTCGCTATCGATAACTTGACCGGTTATAAATGCCCGCGTCATATCGAGTTTGTCAGCGAGCTACCAAAGAGTAATGTCGGCAAGATACTACGTCAAAAATTGCGTGAAAAACATATGTCAGATAATCCGCAAACCTTGTAGTCGTTAAGACTCTCAGTAGTTAAGACTCTCAGTAGTTAAGACTTATAATACCAAACCCAACAATTAAAGTTGCGCCCAAGCACGAGCAGTTAACGACCGAATTCTTTGTGGCTGTTTAAGCAAATTATTCCAAGCCAAGCAAGCGGCATCAACAATAGCCTCATAACTGTCATAACAACGATTAGATAGCTCATTTTGCTTAAGGTACTGC
>NZ_DJUD01000027.1:0-26445 GCF_002439405.1 Psychrobacter sp. UBA6291
ATGGGATGGTCGGATGCTTACTCTTGATATTGAATACTCCTTATTATACAGAGGAATTGCTATAGAAAATTTCATTATTAAGTCCATGGTTTGTTACTAGTATACATATTAGTTTAAAAGATACTTTAGAATTATGCTCATAGCGGATGGTAATCATTCATAATTTATTTTAGTAAGTCTATACTGATTAAATTATGTATTTTTGATAATTGAAGTAGATGACTGTTATTGCTAAATAATAATATTTAATTATAGTTTAGACTCTTCCATATTCATCCGACAATCGAACGATGTCATCTTCATCTAAATAGCTACCAGACTGTACTTCAATCATCTCTAGCGGAATCTTGCCCGGATTTTCTAGAGAATGAATGCTGCCTATGGGTATGAATGTTGATTGGTTCTCTGTCAAAATGAACTCTTTATCATCTATTTGAACTTTTGCAGTACCTGATACAATAATCCAATGTTCTGCTCGGTGATGATGAAGTTGTAGTGATAGCTTTTCTCCAGGCTTAACGCTTATGCGTTTAACTTGATAACGGTAACCCGAATCAATACAGTCATATTTACCCCAAGGTCTATAGACCTCTCTATGTAATACCACCTCTTTACGACAATCGGCTTTTAATTCGTTAACAATTTTCTTAACATCTTGAGTAGTATTTTTGTTTATTACCAAGACTGCATCTTGGGTGTCAATAACTACAGTATCTTTCAATCCTGACATCACAACCAGTTTACTATTCGCGTACCCAAAGCTATTACTACACTCTTGGAATAAAACGTCTCCTTTTTTAACGTTTCCATGATTATCTTTATCAGAAATTTCCCACAGTGCGTCCCAAGAGCCTACATCACTCCAGGTAGTATCTAATGGTATTAATGCAGCATCTTGAGTGTTCTCCATTACAGCATAGTCGATAGAGTCTGAAGGTGATTTTTTAAATTCCTCTTCATTAATTCTAATGAAGTCCAGATCCTGGTAACTAGTGGAGATTGCGTTTTTGCATGCAGCTAATATACTAGGTTGGTATTTATGGAGCTCTTCAAGATACCTCTTAGCCCTAAACATAAAGATACCGCTATTCCAGTAATAGTCACCCTCGGTAATGTATTGTTTAGCAAGATCTAAGTTAGGCTTCTCTACAAACTGTGAAACTGAAAAGCCTTCTGTATTCGCAATATTTGATCCAACTTTGATATACCCGTAACCTGTTTCAGGATGGGTAGGAGTTATCCCAAAAGTCACAAGCTTTCCTTGCTTAGCCAAAGGTAGTGCTCTGCTTATAGCATCATTAAATGCCTTTGTATCAGGTATTGAATGATCAGCAGGGAGTACCAACAATATAGTATCTTCCGGGTTTTTCAGCGTATGCAATGCTGCAAGCGCAACAGCAGGCGCTGTATTTTTTACAATAGGCTCTAAGAGAATATTTGAATCTAGGTTGAGAGCTCTTAATTGCTCAGCAACGATAAATCGATGCTCTTCATTACAAATAACCATGCTAGATTCATAGTTCAAACCCTCTAAACGACTAAATGTAGTTTGTAACATACTCGAGTTACCAAGCAATTTCAAAAACTGTTTAGGATATGATGAACGAGATAGAGGCCATAAGCGACTACCAGTACCACCAGCAAGTATTATTGGGGTTATCATAGGATGTATCTCTGATTGTTTAATTAGTTATTATGATTTATTTAACTTATCGACCAACTTTTGCTTATTAAGAATTGATAGAATTTGATCTTTGGTATACATAATTAGACCTAGAGGTGCATAAGTAAGAGGAGCATTAAATTTTTCGTTCTGATATTTTTTAAATAATCTAAAGCGCCACCAATTTACAGCGGCTCTATGTTTATTTGATGAGAACAAAGGATAGGTTTTATACATTGATTTATATACGAATAACGTAGAATTAAAGCAGCGATGTCGATTAATAATGCTATTGTCACTTAGGCCATCAGGCAGATATTTGCATACATATCCACCGTAGTTTATAAACTTTGTTTTACCAGTTGTTCCAAGCCATAGATACATTGGTGCTTCAGCCATAAAGTTTTCATTTTTAAACTCGGGGAATGAGAAACCCTGTAATGCAGACTTTCTAATTAAGTCAGCTTTATCTCCAGTAACTTTTCCTTTTGAAAAATCAAGGTAGCTTTCACGAGACTCTATATGCTTTGTTCCGATAACACTGTCATCTTCATAGACTTTCAAAGTGGATAGAGAGTTGTAGGATTCGTCAAGCTTTGAGCTTTCTTTTACTAGAAAGTTAACCATATCAGGTTTTAGCCAGTCATCACTATCGACAATTAATATCCACTCGTATTTAGCTTCACGGAAGCCAACATTAAGAGCCGAATGTTTGCCTCCATTATGTTTTTTAAGGTAACGAATATCTATTAAAACCTCTTCTTTAAACTCTCCAATTAGCTTTTCGGTTTGATCTGTACTCCCATCGTCTATGACTAACCATTCAAGATGTTTATTAGTTTGATTTAATAATGAGTTATAAAGCTTTGGTAAAGTATGTACTCGATTATAAGTTGGTGTCAGTATGGTTATCATTGAAAATATCCCTTTGTATAAATCAAAATCAATATGCTGTAGGTTAAAAGCATTAAAGCGACAAAGATATTACTATATTTTTTTGTATTTATTATTTGATACAGTATATAAGGTATTAAAAACCATGAAAATGCTGCGACTCTATCTGAAAAAGGTATAAATGACAGTAAAAAGTAGCCACTGGCTAATAAGCAGTATATTTTTAGAAAATGATACTCCCGATTAGCATTTAGCTTGGGTGGTCTTAATAATAAGAAACAAGCAATAGGTAGGACTGTAAATATTGCAAAGTCTAACCTAAAGCCAGTTCGATAGTTTAAGCTTTGATAGTGTGCACCTGAGGTAAATGTATCGTCAAAGTACTCATCAAAACTTAAGCTTTCTACAATACTAGCTGGTAAGATAGATCTGACAACTGGCTCTACTAAACCTAATATTGATAGGCTTATACACAGCATGAGTATCGCTATACTCCACATTATAGAGCGATGTCTAAACCAGTAGCGCCATGCTACAAATGCAACTATAGCTATCCAAAATGAGTTATGAAATAACGTAGCAATAAAGAGTAACAACAATCCTTTAATTGGTTTAGATTTATCTAAGCCGATTAAACAGCTATATCCCCAAAGCATAAATCCAAAAGCGATACCTTGTTTAAATCCACTACCTAGATAAGTGAGATAGAATGGGTATAGCAGGTATAGCATGAGGAGCGTAGAGGAGTCAGTTTTACTGTACTTCTCACGAAACGCTAAATAAAGGGGAATAATGCATAATAGATATATTATAGAGAAAAAGAACTCAGATTTAATACTAACTAATGACACAATCCAATTAAGTAGAGTAAAGCCGATAGGCCCTTCGTCAGTCAGAAGTTGGCTAAAGCTCAACGTTGATATGTCCTCAAGGCCTCGCATGTATCGCCAAGGGTCACCTGCAGGCTTGCGAAAGGAAAGCGTAACCCACAACCATAGCACTGTAATAAAGGTATATAACAACATACCTGCTTTTGCAGCTTTATTACTCCGATTTGAGTAAAGCAACAAAAAGGTCGCACAGATAATGCTGTAAAAGCTAAAGTGAAAAAGAATCACAATCTATTAACTCTCTTTCAGGCTGTCAAGGGATATTTCTACTGCCTCAAGCTGAGTGTTTAAAGCAGGCATTTTTGCGACTTTTCTGCCTTTATTCAGTCCTTTTAGCGTAGCAAAAAAGGGTCGAGGGCTTTTATCTAGTTTACTATAGGATACGCCAAGTAACAACGAACGTATTAGAGAAGTAGGCCAGTAAATAGGCGCAAGGTGTCTGAATACTAAAATAGCTCTATTATGACCTAAGCCGTACATATATTTAGGCCAATCGTTAGGCACACGACATCCGCCCATAGGAGCAGCAAGATGGGTCAGATGAGCCTTTGGCTCAAACCAAGCTTTAAAACCTGCTTTCTTTAGTCTTAGTGCAAAATCTGACTCTTCATACAGTGCAGCACCAGTACTTAAAGCTTCATCAATGCCTCTAATGTCTTGAAATGTGCTTTTAAGGATAGAGAAGTTTCCGCCAGGTGCGTGACAACACCAACCCGGCTGCTTAGATGAATAGTTTCGTATAGCAGTACCAGTCCACTTCCTAAAAGAACCAGGCTTAGCTTTTGATATGCTATCTCCTTTTAATTCTGTTATACCACCAGCTATTAGCTGGGCACCACTTTTTAAATGCGCATCATAATGGTTTTTGACTAGATTAGTATCGCATCGTATGTCATCGTCAATGTATAGCAATATATCTTTAGAAGCTTTTTGAGCACCAAAGTTACGCGCTTGAGGTAAGCCCTTAAACTTAGCTTTAAAATAACGATGCGGTACTGTTGATTCCGACATTAACTGAAGCGCTTTATTATTAACTTGTTCCGACTGATCGACAACGATTATTTCAAAGTCATCAAAATTTTGTTGGAGAATATCGCTGATAGTATCTATCAACACCTCTGCACGATTAATAGTAGGAATAATGACGGAGACACCATTAGGCTTGTTTGTAGGCATTATTAATAATTCTCCAAAATATGAATAAGTTGTTTTGAGTAGTTATACCAAGAAGCATCTGTTTTTGCTCGTTGTTGTCCTATTATTCCTTGTTTAGCAAATAGCTGAGGATTATTTATTAATAACTTCATATACTTGCTAACTTCAGCTGGGTTATCTTGTTCGATTAGCCAGCCCCCTTGTTCAGGTATTATGGCATCAGAGATACCGCCGGCATTAGTACCGATAACTGGGATACCTGCAGCTTGTGCTTCTAAAAATACCATGCCAAAGCCCTCAACTCCTCGAATCATCTTATCTTCTCTCGTGCATAGAATAAAAAGATCGGAAGCTTTATATAAGATAGGTAAGTCGCTATCCTGAACAAAACCGGCCCATGTGATACAGTCATTCAAATCCAAGCTTTCAGCTAATTTTTTTAGGTCATCTAGATAGGAGCCTTTACCAGCAATTACATAATGAATTTGCTGTCTTTCAGACTTAGATAGGTTAGCTAAAGCATGCAGTACAGTATCATGACCCTTGTATGCGTCAATTCTAGAAATACTAAGTATTATTTTTTTATCAATAGGAAGATTGAGTTTTTCTCGAGCTTCTCGTTTAGATATATCAATATCAAATCTTTTATAATCTACACCTGGATTGAGAACTTCAGTTTTAATACTTGAGTCAATATCAAGTACAAGTTGCTGAGTATATCTGCTATTACAAATGACACAGCGAGCGGATTTTAAAACTCTCTTGCGAAGCTCAGATTTTATTTTAAATTTAACAGAGTCGGGGTAGGACATTACCTCATTTCCGTGAGCTAGTATATATAAATTTTTCCGCCGTAAGCTGTAGGCCACAGTCGCTTCTGAGTTCCAAACTGTAGTAATTAGAGTTCTATCCCTCTGTGTGTTTAAAAGATACTTAGCTAGGCCTATTTCACGAAAGCCTTTTTTTCTAGGCAACTCATGAGTAGGAATATCTGGACGTTGTAATATATCCTTAGATTGCGTCATTTCCAATGTACATAAATCTATATTATGCCCTTGATTGCTTAGCTCTTGGCAAAATGAAGCAGTAAGGCGACTGATACCGCCATCATTGGGTGGGTAGTCGTAGCTCAAAACAGTAATATTACTTTTCATTTTCTATCCTGATTTCATCAAATATTTTAGCGAAAGATGCAACCTGTGAACTTGCTAAGTAACGCTTCTGATACTCTAAGTTTTCATTTGTTAGGCTATTATCTATTAGCCATTCTTCTATATCTTTCGCTTCACTTTTGGCATCATCACCTTTGAGGAAAAAACCATTACCAGCTTTCGATAGCTCTTTTCGGGCCTCACTAGAGTCTGGTACATAAGCAATGACAGGCGTGCCAAGAGCTATATAATCAACCATTTTAGCGAAGTTGGTCCACCAATATCGGCTCTTGCCGGGAGCCAAAATGCATGCTGTTGAAGTTTTTATTAGTTTATAAAGTGATTTTTGAGGCATATGGTCTTCAAAAGTTACCCTAACATTCCAATTTGAAATATTGGATACAATAGTTTCAATAATTGGTTTGTTGATTTCTGCTCTTCCTATAAATTTAAGTTCAACGTCTCCATCTAAGTTGTGGAGTTCATTAATAACTTCTAATATATAAGAGCTTTGCTCTGGCATAACCTCGCCGGCAAATATAATGTTTTTTGTCTTAGTAGAGTTATCAGGAGTAGACATCGGTAAATATTCATCATCTAAACCTGTGGGTATAAATGTATATCTTTCTTCTGGCAAATTATAAATATCAGAGAAAATAGATCTATAAGCTTCAGAAAGACCAGTTATGCGATCTGCCTGATTAAGAGTGTTAGTAATTAGCTTATTTTGTAATAATTGACCTATGTAGTTGCTTGCTGTGTTTTTATAACCATAGCCACAAGGATCCCTAAAGTCTGCTAACCATGCAATATCTAAATCTTTCTTAAGCTTTGAAGCTAATGTTAAGTGACTATAAGGATTTGCTGTTGTATACATGATATTAATATCATATTTTTTTATCAGTTCTTTAGCAGTACTAAATGAAGCCAAAGCCCATGTCCAGTATGCATCAGGTATATTATATAGATAGTCAACTGTAGAGCCATATAGAGAGGATAGAGTCGTTCTAATTAATCCAGATCTAGATGGCTGTTTTGAGAGTTTCAAGGTTCTTGAGACTTGAGTATTATTTAATTCTTGCTCATGTTTGGTCGCGGAGAAGGTTCTATCACGCCCGCCAAGCTGCATACGAACTCCGCGCAAACTTGGCTCCATATAATGTGTACGGATAATTTCTACACAGTCAGGCAGCTCTTTTAATAGGTCGTCATCGCTATTGTAAAGGTAATTAATATCTGTCGTTAGAATAATAGGTCGGTACCCATACTTCGGTAGGTATTTAGCAAGTTTATGAACACGAAACATGGCTGCATGTGACTGAGGTGCAAAAAAAGGTGTAATGATTAGAATGGGTATAAGAGTATTATCTTTCATTATTATTCTACCTAATTATCTAATAAGGCTTGATATGTTTCTAGATTTTTAGCTAAGAATTGCTGATAGCTGAAACTCGAACTTATCTTATCGAGTGCATTCTTTGCTATAAACTCTCTCTTAGTCTCAGAGCTAGCTGCTTTTCTAATTGAACTTATGATAGTGTTTGGATCTTTTGGGTCGCATAGCCAACCATCAACTTCATTATTTATTAATTCAGGACCGCTAGACATATTAGATACAATAACAGGTAGACCTACAGCCATAGCTTCAAGCGGAGCTAATGCAAAAGCTTCAGAAAAGGAAGGAAGAATTGCAAAGTCATAATTTTTTAGTGAGCTAATCAGTTGAGAGTGATCTAAATGATCGATGAAATTGATTGATTCAATGCTATCTCCTAAAATATTAGTAATAATAGTCTTATTAGATGAACCATTTTCAAATACATCTTTCCCTACAAATTCTAGTTTCCATTCAGGGTTTCGGGCTATAAAATCCCGCCAAGCTTTAGCTAAAGGAAAAACCCCTTTTTTTTCAGCTAAAGATCCGAAGTAAATAACCTTTTTTTGTAGTTGATAATCAGACTTAATGTGCTTGCTTAAGCCTACTGTCTCGACAGAATTATAGATAACATCTATGTTGTTAGTTAAAGAAAAAAGAGTTTTAGTTTGATCAGCTGTATATTTGCTGACGGATATTATTTTGTCTGAATGTCTCAGTTGATGACCTTCAAGAAAACTAATAGATTTCGAGGGGGTAGTGTTACGTTCATTACTGAAATAAGTATGACTACCATGCAACCTGGTGACATTCTTCTTAGCTAATCGAGGTAGAAAAGCAGCCGGAGCTTCGAAATCTGGAGCTTCGATTATATCAATCGGATGCTTTAGAGATAGTTGTTTTATTTCTTTAAATAAAGATAGTCTGTTTTTGATAATACCTTTTACACCAGATGTAGATGGAATTCTAATGACAGTAACGCCATTAGTTACATCTATACTCCTTTTTTTTATATCATTATATAAACCTATAACATAAACTTTGTTTCCTAAATTAGTCAGCCCTTCTGCTAGTTTTTTTGTAAATACACCGATACCACCTGTTAATCCAGGCGGGTACTCATTACATATATATATAATATTCAAAATAAAATCCCCAATTATTGTATGGCTCATTTCTCAAATAAGTTATCTAATACTTTATAAATTTCTTTTTTTACTTCATAAGTATTACTCATGCAATTTGATTTGCTCTCAAGGAAGTACTTGAAGTTCTCAAGTATCTCCTTGTTATTGCAAACCCACTCCAGTGGTTCATAGCAGTATTTATCATCTAAGCCAAAATTTTGATACAAATGCTTGCATTTATATGCATATGCCATAGAAAATATTGATTTACCAGAGATTAAACTAAAAACATGAGCATGGAACCTCGTAGCTACAACCTTGTCAAAACCTCCGATTGTTTTGAGGAGTTTGTCAGGATTAATTTCATACGGTAGTATTTCATCGGCATAGGATTTAAATAACATTCTAGATAAAATATAGTCTTCAAGTGTGAATGATACTATAGTAGTTTTGAACTCATATTCCTTTGCAAGTTGAATCATGCTTTTTATGTTTTTAATATATGAGATAGGAATTTCTTTATAAACTTCAGACTCTCTTGGTAAATTTTCTCTATACCATTTACTGGGCTCTAACTCTTGATATAAATCTGTTCTTGAAACAGTTATTAATGGAGCAAAAACGTTGAAAGCTAATGTTTTTTTATCATATTTCTTAGAATCGTCACCTTCTATAAGAAAAGCTAAATCGTTGTGTATATGAATATTTTTAATATTCAACGTTTTTAGACTTTTATACGAATCATCGCTTCGTAAAGAAATAGCTTTGCAGCTTTTAAGAAATTTTAAATACTCATTCGTAAGGGAGCTGGTATCAAGCGATCCTGAAACACCGACTAAATAAATATTTTTATTTAAACGATTTAGCTCAGAGAGGTTATGCTTTATAGGCGAGGTATCGTGTGTTGTTAAAATACCACCTCCTCCTAAAACGAGGCTGTTGAACCTAATAAATCTTAGATACTTAAGCGCCTTAAAGCTAACTACTGCATGGGTTTTTCCTCTATCAGAAAAGTATTGGCTTAAGCCTTTCCCTAGAGCGATATCTCCAATATTGCTCGTGTTGTAACATCCAACTATTAAATAATCTACTTCATGAGCTAGAGCATTGGCGATTGAATAATAGTCATATATTTTTATTTTTAACCGATTTAGTAGAGAGTGAGCTCTTAGTGAATAAGGAATTTTATTTTTTACTAATTTCATTTTTAGCTCTTTAATATTTTTAAACTTTTAAGAATGTCTTTCATAAGCTTCTTAGCGAAAAGATACAGGTATAAAACATATGAGATGACACCTGATATTATCTTTATAATCAGTATGCTAATCCAACTTAAGTAGTAATTATTAAGTAATATATCTATTAAAGAAACAGTGATGCCCATTAACAACAATGATAGGGCTATTGGTGTGAGAGTCTTTAACGAGTATTTAAATGATATATTAGCTACATTATGTGCATACCATAAAGATGGGAAAAAGATGATTATTCCCATTACTATTCCATATGTCTGAGCTATTCTGACGCCTCCGCCAGATATGGCAAAGAAAAAACTTATTGTTAGTAATACACCACTAATTAAAGTTAGCCATAAATAGTGTTTAGCTTTTCCTACGGAGGTGAAGAGCCAACCAGTAGTGTTAAATAAAGGTTGAGTAATACTTGCTATGCTTAACCATAGTAAGATAGGTACCACAGGTTGCCATTGCTTTCCATATACTAACATCACCATTTCATCTGCAGTGAGAGCTAGACCTAGAGCCATAGGGCAACCTACTAAAGCAATTAGGACTAAAGCCTTTCGATAAGCATTGCCAAAACGCTGTGGATCATCTTGAAAGGCTGACAGAGAGGGGACCATAAGTTTATTTAGCACACCAGCTGCAAGCATACTAGGCAATAACATCAAAAAGTAAGCTCTATTATAGTATCCAAGTTCTTCTGCGCCCCAATACTTCCCGATCAACACGCTATCAAGGTTTCGAGCCATATATATTAATAAGCCGTTTAAAGCCAAAGTACCGCCAAAACTTACTAAGCTTAAGGTATCGACATTTCGCTTAGGTGCATACAAACTGATTTTGCTCATGCGAATAGCTAACACTGCTCTGAAACTACTACTGGTTAAACCTTGAATTACTAAAGCCCAATAGCCCAGACCAGTATAGGCAGCGTACAAGGCAGCAATAGCGCCTGCAATAATTGATAAGACCTCAATTTGTGCAACCGCCTTATAATTCATACTACGGTTTAACAGCGCTATCGGCTGAGCAGCAAGTCCACTCAGTAAAAACCCTGCACCAAGCACAGCAGTAACTGCAGTTAGCTTGGGTTCATCATAGAAGCTAGCTACTAGGGGTGAAAAGAATATGCAGATAACCCATAAAAACAGACCTACAAACAAGTTTATCCAAAACAAATTACTAACTTGTATTTTGCTTAGAGCCTGACGCTGTATCGTTGCCCAGCTCAACCCCATATCTGAAAAGACCATCAGAAGAGCAGTTAACGTAGCAACCATGCCGATTAAACCAAAGTCTTCTGGAGTTAATAGGCGCGCCAATACAGCGGTAGTTCCGAGGCTTAGTATATTACGTGCAATAATCTGTAAGGCTGTCCACTTAACGCCTTTACGTGCCTTCGAGCCTACTTCATCCTTACTAACATGGCTTACTTTGCCAGAGGATTCTTTAGTATCATCTTTAGTCATGAGTTTTATCGCACATTTCTTACATACCAAGCCATTGCTTCATCAATACCTTGAGATATATTGAACTGAGGCTCGTATCCAAGCAAGCTATTGGCTTTACTCACATCGGCTTGGCTATGACGCACATCACCGGGTCTAAAGTCTCGATAAGTCGGCTCTTGCTCGTAGGTTACACCGTTATCTGCTAATGCTGATTTAATCGCATTAAACAGCTCGTTCAGAGTCGTACGATCACCAACTGCTACGTTATACACTTGATTGGTAGCGTCTTCATTTTGAGTTGTTGCTGCTAAAATGTTGGCTTGTACTGTATTCTCGATATAGCAGAAGTCGCGGCTGGTTTCACCATCACCATTGATAAATACCGTGTCGTTTTTGATCATAGCGGCAGTCCACTTAGGGATGACCGCTGCATAAGCGCCGTCTGGATCTTGACGACGACCAAATACATTAAAGTAACGTAAACCAATGCTCTTAAATCCATAAGAGCGAGCGAATACATCAGCATAAAGCTCATTTACATATTTGGTAACTGCATAAGGAGATAACGGCTTACCAATTTTATCTTCTACTTTAGGTAGGCCAGGGTGATCACCGTAAGTTGAGCTACTGGCGGCATAAGTAAAGCTTTTAACTTCTGCATCGCGGGCAGCGGTCAACATGTTTAAGAAGCCTGAGATGTTAACTTCATTAGTCGTGATAGGATCAGCAAGCGAGCGGGGCACAGACCCTAAAGCGGCTTGATGCAGTACGTAGTCTACGCCTATACATGCTGCCTGACAGTCATCTAGATTACGAATATCGCCTTCTATAAAGGTAAAGTTCTGCCACTGATCTTCATTTACCAAACCTTGTACTTCATCTAGATTATGCTGAAAGCCAGTCGCAAAGTTATCTAGACCGACTACTTTTTGATTTAGTAACAATAGCTCTTCTAGTAAGTTAGAACCAATGAATCCGGCTACCCCAGTAATTAACCATGTTTTTGGCTCGTTAATTAATACTTTTTGAACTTTTTCATATACAGTTGACGTCATAACCATTACTTTCCGTATTTTCCATAGATTTATAGGCGGATATCAGTGTCTTCTTTAGTGAAAACATACTTTAAATCGTAAAGCACGTGTTCATTCTTGCCAAGCGCTCTAATCTGCTCTACACCAAGCTCGACGAACTCATTATGCGCGACCGCTAAGATGATACCATCATAGTTATTTACAGCGGGCTTGCTGATAGGCGTCACATTATATTCACGCTCAGCTTCTGCTTTATCTACCCAAGGGTCATAGACCTCGACCTCGATATTATATTCTTCTAGCTCATGGACAATATCGATGACCTTGGTATTACGCACATCGGGGCAGTTTTCTTTGAAACTCAGCCCTAAGACCAAAACTTTTGCCCCTTCAACTTGAATACGCTTTTTAATCATTGTTTTAACCAGCTGTGTGACCACATACTCACCCATGCTGTCATTCAAGCGACGACCAGCCAATATAATCTCTGGGTTATAGCCAATCGCTTGCGCTTTATGTGTCAAGTAATAAGGGTCTACACCGATGCAATGACCACCGACGAGGCCTGGACGAAACGGTAAAAAGTTCCACTTGGTGCCAGCCGCTTCTAAGACTGCTTGGGTATCGATACCCATTTTATTAAAGATAACGGCTAATTCATTAATTAAGGCAATATTGACATCTCTTTGGGTGTTTTCAATCACCTTTGCCGCTTCCGCTACTTTAATGCTTGCTGCTTTATGAGTGCCGGCAGTAATAATTAAATTGTATACTTCATCGACA
The DNA here is from genome assembly GCF_002439405.1 of Psychrobacter sp. UBA6291. NCBI lineage: Bacteria > Pseudomonadati > Pseudomonadota > Gammaproteobacteria > Moraxellales > Moraxellaceae > Psychrobacter > Psychrobacter sp. UBA6291. The sequence continues at coordinate 12,765 of NZ_DJUD01000027.1, forward strand.
AAATCAGCGACTTCAGGTGTTGAGCCTGCCGTTACTTTTAAAATATTGGTAACCCGATGTTCTTTATCACCCGGGTTAATACGTTCAGGACTATAACCGGCATAAAAGTCTTGATTGAAAGTTAATCCAGAAACTTTCTCTAGCACCGGAATACAAACTTCTTCTGTGGCACCCGGATAGACGGTCGATTCATAAACCACAATATCGTCTTTTTTAAGTAGACTACCGATAGCTTCTGAGGCTTTAATTAAAGGCGTAAGATCAGGCTGTTTATAATCATCGATAGGCGTCGGTACCGTAACAATAAAAAAGTTACAATCGTTAAGCGCTTGTATATCGGAGCTATAATTCAAATGCGATGCTTGGGTCAGCTCTTCATCACTGACTTCCAAGGTATGATCTGTACCTGCACACAGAGCTGCTATACGACTGGCATTGATATCGAAGCCTACTACTGGCAGATGCTTACCAAACTCAACGGCTAAAGGCAGACCTACATAACCAAGCCCGATAACCGCTATTTTTATATTTTCGATATCTAGCATAATTTTCCTTTGTTCATCTAACCAATTTCAGTTGAAGAGTAGTATTTAGGGTGCTTATTAATAGCTATGCAGCTTTGGATCCTTCTTGATAGCCTGCTACAAACTGCTTGAATTGCTGCTTTAGCCAAGGGACATCAAACTCTTTTTGTTTTTCGTTCAACTCAAACAATACAGATTCAAGCTCATCCAATGCAAAGTGGTGTTCTAGCGCTTGCATGATAAGGGGATGATCAGTTGATTCAACATTATCTTCACCGATGATGAGCTCTTCATAAAGCTTTTCTCCATCTCTAAGTCCAGTGAAAATCACTTCGATATCACCTTCAGGATGGGCAGCATCTTTAATATCAAAGCCACTTAAGTGAATCATTCGCTGCGCTAAATCGACAATCTTAACTGGTTCTCCCATATCGAGGACAAACACTTCACCACCTGATGCCATCGCGCCCGCTTGGATAACCAAATTTGCCGCCTCTGGAATCGTCATAAAATAACGAGTCACATCAGGATGGGTGACCGTAATCGGCTTACCTTGTTCTATTTGCTTAGTAAATAAAGGCACAACAGAGCCTGACGAGCCAAGGACATTACCAAAACGCACCATACTAATGCAGGTTTGGCTATCTGCTTGGCTTAGCGCTTGGCAAACCAACTCTGCCAAACGTTTAGATGCGCCCATCACATTGGTCGGCCTTACCGCTTTATCGGTCGAAATCAATACAAAGGTTTCGACATTGGCTTTGATGGCCGCTCGCGCACAGTGATAAGTGCCTTTGGTATTATTAATCACACCTTCAAAAGGATTATGTTCTACCATTGGCACATGTTTGTAAGCGGCAGCATGATAAACCGTTTGGATATTATAGAGATTTAGTATTCTGAGCAGGTTCGACTCATTGGTGACGTTGCCAATGACCGCGACGATTTTAATATCTTGATACGCTGGCGTATTGGCTTGTTTGACGGTTAGCTCTTGATGGATACTATAAAGCGCAAACTCGGATAGTTCATAAAGGACGAGACATTTGGGCTGGTTTTTAATTACTTGACGGCATAGCTCGCTACCGATAGAGCCACCTGCGCCCGTCACTAGCACACACTTATCTTTAATATTCATCTGTAGCAGTTTCGTGTCCGGCTCGACGGTTTGGCGATCTAAGACATCTAGAATATCTACCTTACGCATGCTACTGACGGTCACCTTTTCGTCAGCAATTTCCTCTAGGCTTGGTAGCTCTTTGATTTTTATGGCAATGCCTGAGAGTTTATCTATAATCTGGCGTTTTTGCGCGCGGCTGATAGAAGGAATAGCTAAAAATACTTGTGCAATATCAAGCGACTCTACTAAGCTTACTAAATCATGGGCAGGATAAATCTTTTTACCCAGTAAATAAGCGCCCGTAAGCTGTGGGTCATCATCAATAAAGGCCACGACATTGTATTTATGCGAGTTTCTAAGACCTTCTAATAAATCTCGACCAGCCTCTCCGGCGCCGTAAATAACAACATTATCATAAACACCATCATCTTTGAGGCGAGGCTGCGCTCTACCGCTCCAGCGCATCAAAAGCTCACGAATAGTAAGACGACTATTCCATAACCAAATAAAGAAGAAGAACAAAAAGATGATGGGAACGGAGCGCGGTATATCCTCTGAAGGGTTTAAATAAATGATAATCTCATAAATGATCATGAGCACAAAGAATAACTTTGCCACACTACCCATGACCGTATCTAAAAAGCCACGCGCTACGCCTTTATAGAAACCAACGATATATAAACCGATGATAGGAAGCGTGGCATAAGATAACAGTATGACCGGGTTTATATGATGAGCGATATTACCATAACGTAAAGACAAAGCTAAAAACAGACAAACTGACGATAGTACCAAATCTGTAGTGAGCAAAATCGCTCGCTTAATACTGCGAGGCAATGACAACAAGTATTCGGCTATACGCTGTAACCAACCAGTTTTACCGTTAAGTGATGGATAATCACTTGACGGTTTTGAATTTGTAGACATAACACTCAACCACTTAAAAACGTGAATTTTGGTAGAAGCTCCAAAAAATCAATTACTGGTTATCGCCATAAGCATAACTATAGTGATAACTATACTTGCTCATAATGCCTTGTTGTACATCGTTGAGAATGATGCCGTCGACTTTTATATTGGCTTTATTCATCTGATTGACAGCATAAACCAATTGTCCTTCTATCGAATCGTCGTATCTAGTAACCATCAAGACCTTATCAGCGTGCTGCGCTAGTATCATGGCATCAGAAGCGGCCAATACTGGCGGCGAGTCGATCATAATATAATCATAATGCAGGTTTAGTTCTGCCATCAAATGATTAAAACTACCATTTGCTAATAATGAAGCAGGGTTACGCGGATGCTGACCTCGCGGCATAAAGTCAATATTATCGATACCAGTCGGATGAATAAAGCTTGCGAGATTACTACTCTCTTGACTGGTAACAACTTCTGCAATTTGAGCATTAGCTTTTGATAAATGCGTAAAATCCTGCGATAAATAGTCCGCTAAACCATTATCTTGACTCATGTTAAACATTCTATGCAATTCACCCAAACGCATATCAGCATCTATAATCAGAACCTTCTTGTCTAATTGAGCAAACACTTCTGTCAAATTGGCAGAGATAAAGGATTTACCGACAGCAGGGCTTTCACCAGTAATAAGGATGACTTTGGCGCGCTGGCCTGCCCGCCCTTGCACTGGCATGCCAAACATCAAGTTGGTACGTAAGCTTTTAATGGCTTCATAGCTCAAACTGTTGTTATCGACATACGCCAATAAACGATTGGGCGCTTTCTTATTCTTACGCAGTCTTGTCAATAGTGGCGAACGTGGAATCGTTGCTACTACAGGGACGCCTGTTTTACCCTCAATACGCTCAGGGTCTTTGACCACATTTCTAAGCATATTTTTAAGCAGTACCAGCATCGTTCCAAGCATCGCTCCTAACAGCATGGCCAATATCATAATTTGCAATTTCTTTGGTGCAATGGCCTTATAAGTACTGATAGGCAAATCGATGATACGGGCGAAACCAATTTGACCCGCTTTAACGATTTTTAACTGTTCATAGTTTTTAAGTAGCGTCAGATAGATCTCTCTATTAATCGTCGTGTCAGCTGACAGTTGTAAAAACTCTCTTTGTATTTCAGGTAAACCGGCGATAGTATCGTCTATCTCATTTTTTCTAGCATTAAGTACCGCCAGTTGCTCATTGATCTGGACAACCAAAGGGTGCTCTTCTGTGTAGTAAGTCGTGAGATCCGCTTTTTTAAGCTTCAATTCATTGAGTTGGGCATCGATTTGCGAGTTTTCTGTCAATAACAACTCTGCTTCTTTGCCTACATCAATAGTGCCGTACTTTTTACGGAAATCATTAAATACTGCTTCAGAGTCTTCCAGTTTTTTCTTTAACGTTGGAATCTGAGTTTCCATAAAACTAATGGTTTTAGTAGTTTCTTCGGAACCACGCGACTGATTTTGATCAATGTAAGATAAGACAATTTGTTTTAATATCAAGCTGGTTTGTTGCTGATTGGCACCCGTCATAGATAGCTGAATAATGCCTGTCTGCTTACCTTTTTCAACCACAGATAGGGCACTATTTATCTGATCAGTCGTGGTTTGAAGAGATTGCTTAGTGATATTAACCGAGTAGCCATCAGCGGGTAGATCATCAACTTTAATTTGAATCTGACCATCTGTGCCTTTAAATAAATGCGCCTTACCGATCTGACCTTTAAAATCGTCAAAACCATTAGTTAACACAAATCCTGACGCGGAGCGTGTCAAGGTAAATGCCCGATTTAAATACTCTTGCGAGACATTAAATTGGCTGATCTCGACCTCACCATCTTCGGTTTTAAGAGAAACACCTTCCGGTTTATTTATTTGAGTATCCGTACTATTGCTCTTGATTCTATCCAACGCGCCAATATTAGGATCGGACAAACGAATTCGTAGATGTAACAAATTAACCACTGGCTCTAAGATCATACGCGATCGTATCAGCTCTGCTTCTGCTTGGGCTTTACTGACTTCAGAGCCAATCAGCCCAGAAATATCCGCACCTAATGCGGCAACGCCCTTAGAATTCTCTTCAATTTGAATCAGTGCATCCGACTTAAAAGTAGGATTGACGTATCTGCTATACAAAATCCCTATTACCAACCCTAATACAGCAAAAAACACGATGACTTTCCAGCCACGCAAAATGGCAAACAGTAGCGCCATAAGATCAATTTCATCGTTATCTTCTTTGGAAGCAGCATTTGATAAGTTCTTTGAATCTGTATTCATAACTGTATGGTCATCACTTAAGGTTAATCGTTTAATAGCAGCTATTTAGCTAATTTTATCGGCCCACTGTTCTAGGCTAACAACAATATCTTGATATGCTGTCTGAAACGCACTCATCTCATGTTTATAGGGGTCGGCAATATCTTTGTCTTGCCAATGACCGAGCTTAAAAGTCTTACCGCGGCAAAACGGCCAGCGCTCTTCGATCCATTTGGTCTGGCTGTCTGACATAGTAAAAATCAAATCCGCTTTTTTTGCCAAACCCTCATCGATTTGTTTGGCGACATGATTAGTGATATCTATTTCTTGCCCTGCCATAATCTCTAGCGCGGCAGGATCTGCAGAGTGCCCGACTAAAGCCCCCACCCCTGCAGAATCGATATTTTTATGAGGGTAACGTTGTTTTAATAACGCTTCTGCCATGGGACTACGGCAGATATTACCGACGCACACCACTAAAATATTATCAAATGCCATAATAATTATTACCTACGATTTATAAGCTTGAGAGCGATCTGACGGCTGACGTGGAAGGTAGAATGGCGCTGATAACACGATTCCAACGCGTTAAGCCAGTTGGGTCAACATAAACAATATCATTCGGGTGCATCTCGAAACGATTGGCTAGCGCAAAGCTAGTAATGGCCTGCATATCTACATAGTAAATATCTGTTGCTCGTGTATTTAAATTATCACGAACCACATATATTTTAGCCGCATTTGCCGTAGCAGAATTAAGCCCTCTAGATTCACCCAAAACCTGCGCCAAACTAATACCTTGCTCTAAAATAGGCACTGGCTCTACTTGACCGAACTCACCCAAAACATATACTTTATTACGGTCTTGGCTATTGACATGAATAGAGTCACCATCCTGTAAATATATTTGGTTGGCTGATAGGCCCATTTGGCGTAACGACTGCAACCCTAAATTATAACTTTTTCCTCGGCGGCTAAGCACTATATTATTCGAGTCCCCGGTAACCGTTGCTCCACCTGCCATAGAAATTGCACTGTATAGAGATACTGGTACATCAGCAATAGCAAACTCGCCCGGTTGTTTAACCTCACCATCAATAAAGAATTTATTGCCACGATAGTTAACGATTTTAACCTGTGGGTCTGAATACTTAAGATAACGTTGCAGTTGTTTCTGTAAATTGGCAGTAAATTGTGGCACGCTCATGCCACTGGCTTTAATACGACCTATTAGAGGGAATTGAATAAAGCCTTGTTGATCAACTGTCAGACTTGATGTCGATGCATTAATATCCGGATAATCAATAAGGGTAACGCTTATGATATCCCCTTGCTCAATACGATATTCTACTCGCCCGGAGGTTTTGACTAAAGTATACAAATCATTATCAGTAACAATCGCTTGCTTAGGCGGCAAAGTAGCTAGATTTAACGGTTGCACATTAAACTGTAAACCATTGTCAGCGATAAATGTCCCACTAGGTGGTAGTTCACCTGCTTGTAGTCCAGCATTGATACTAGAGCAACCCGTGAGCATGCTAATCACAAGTACAGACGCCACACTTAATAGCTTTGATGAATTGAAAAACATAGAGAAACCTTTATAAATCACATATATAAGCAGCGTCTAGCAATGAGCACAATTGAGACAACCATACTAAAAAGTTACACCAACCATAAAAAAAGCAAAGCCATAATAACATAGGTGGTTAAATAGTGAATAATAATAGGCTATTTTTGGCAAAAATTACGCAATAGTAACAATTAGTTTATATTCATTTCTTATGAAGCTTTTAATTTTTAATGTTAATTAGGGATACTTAATAAAGCATCATCTACTCGTTAATTACAATAGCCTTAAAAGCTAATCTTAAACATAACTTCGATAAATAGCGTATAATACTCAGTCTAATTTTATACATTGAGAAATGTAAACCCACCGAAACAAGGATATCGTTATGAAAGATGAAAAACTGCAAAAAGCACTCGCCCGCATGGGACTGGGCTCACGTCGTCAGATGGAAGAAGTCATTAAAGCAGGTCGTGTGACCGTTAATAATGGACCCGCAACCATCGGCGACCGCGTCGAACAAGGCGATGAGATCCGTGTTGACGGTCGTCAGATCAAATATACGGCTGAAAATGAAAAGCGTCGTCGCGTTTTAGCTTATTACAAACCTGAAGGTGAAGTTTGCTCGGCTAATGATCCAGAAGGTCGTCCAACGGTTTTTGAACGTTTGCCAAAACTGACTCATGATCGCTGGGTTATGGTTGGGCGCTTGGATATTAACTCGACTGGTTTGTTGTTATTTACCAATGATGGCGAGATGGCGCATCGCTTAATGCATCCGTCTAGCGAAGTGACACGCGAATATGCTGTACGGGTACTTGGTGAAGTAACTCCTGATATCGCGCGTACGCTAACGGCTGGCGTCATGTTAGAAGATGGCATGGCACAGTTTGAAGATATCAAAGAAGGCGGCGGTGAAGGCGTCAATAAATGGTATCACGTCAGACTAAAAGAAGGTCGAAATCGCGAAGTGCGCCGATTGTTTGAATCGCAAGGTCTTAAAGTGAGCCGTCTATTGCGTACGCGTTACGGGTCGATTGCGCTGCCAAAAGAGCTGCGTACTGGACGCTTCTTAGAGCTGGATAAAAAAGACATCAATACCTTAACCGATTTGGTGAGCTTACGCCCGCGTCACGGTACTGGTTTGCATGGTGCAGCTAAAGAAAAGCAAGAACGTATCAAAAGCAAGCCGCTCAAAGCGCGCCGTGTTGACAGTCGTAGCGATAACCGTCCTAGCAGTGCAAAACCTAAAAGCAGTGGCAGTCCTGCCGGTCGCGGTTCACGTAATACTCGTGATCGTAACAACAAGCGTTAATTTATTAGGGATTAATCCTAGTTGATAAAAAGCGGTCAATGATTGATTCATTGACCGCTTTTTTATGCGTTTTTATGCGTTTTTTAAAAATATCACTAACTTGAGGCTTAATCGTCATGACTATGAATATAATTTTTCATCACTCGTAACTCTTGTAGATGCTGCTCTTCCATTCGCTCTAATAACCCATCTAAGCGCTGCTCAATGTTGTCCAATACCTCTTGTAATAGCCTACTCGCCTCAGTCTGCTTCTGTCCATTTTTAGTACGATTGCTTATATTGATATTTGCTAAATGATAATGACTGGCCAACATTTCAGGTAAGCGGGTATGCAGCATTTTATGTAAAACAAATTGTTGCTCGTTAATGGCTGAAGTTACATCTTGCGCTTCTAACTCGTTTTGGTAGTTGTGATAATTGGCTACCTTTTTATCAATGTGCTGTAATTGTCGTAGCTGCTTATCCGATAAAGCTTCTAGATGTTTTTTATTTAAATTTAACTGTTGCCAATTGAGAGAAGTTAACAACAGGGGAGCATTACTATCTTGATAGGTCAGCACGCCTGGAGTAATGCCGACCATTTTATGCAATGCGTGCCAGCCCTTTCTACCTAAATAAAAGACGCTGACAGTAGTAACCACACCAACGCCTATTAATATACTCATGTCACTTTACTCTTCTTTAAACCTATTTCAGCATAAACATTTAAACTTGGGATATTATTATTCCTCATTTATAGCTTAATATTTTCTATATCAGTTTCTTTATTAGCTGGGTTTTCAATTGCTTGGACTTCAACAGCGCTATTATCAATTTGTTGTAGTCTAGAGTTGCTGGTTGGATTACTAAAACGCTGCTGCAAGTATCGATTGGTTGCCAGCAACTTTTGCCCATCTTGATGATAGGAGGCATTAAGCAAGTCATCAAACTGGGTATTAATCGTCCTAAGCACTTCTAATAGCGCCTCTTTGCCCGTGACATCAGAATGCTTAATTTTCGTGGTATCAGCAAGGGCGCCGTTCCCGACATCTAAGTCATGCAAGCGGCGATAATCGGCTACCGCTAGTGGCACATGCCTATCCATTAAATTTTGAATCATAACGTAGGTTTCGTTGACGGCATCTTTATCATCAATTTTACCATCGTTATTGGTATCGCCATAAATAACTCGCAGCTTTTCGCCTTTATCATTGATTTGATCGAGCGCTGTTTTGACCTCAACTGGCAAGCTTTTTTCAGGGATATAACCCAATTGCGGCATCGCTTTATACTCAAGCATTTTGGGCGCCGTGACTTTTTTGATACCACGATATCCAAGGTACAACCCAGCTGCTGGCAGCACGCCATATAAAATAAACATCACGAACATCGCAGTCAGTTGGGTCATTTGGGTATCCTTGTTGTTTAGCAGAAATGATTGGCAAATTTATTGTTATTTTCGATAATACTTAATCATTATTATTAAACAAAAAAATAAGGCTGTATTAAAGCCTTATATTGTTATGTATTGCGCCGATTGTGTTTATAGTTATTTTCAAACAAAACAGAAACATGAAATTTTTACGCGACACTGGAATAAACTTTCCTAGCTTGCTGTGCCTGCGCCGACAGAGGCTGCGAAAAATTCATTCCAGTGTCTCGGTATCGTCTTTATACTGAACTCACAATGACAATACTAACGACTTTTAAATAATCCTCGTTAAATTCAAGTTAGCTTTGGGTACGGCTTTTGACATAACGATGGGTGGACGCAAGACGATTCATCACCGTTTGATGTAATTCTTCTAATAACTCGTCAAGCTCGTAATCGATGTCTAAAAACAAATCCGTGAGCATATCGCCAGCGGTCATTTTCCCTTGGACGACATTATTTTTAGTACGATGCGGGCTAAAACGTTGCAGCTGCTCATAGTGATGTAGCGCTTCAGGGATACTTTCGGACACTAACTTATCAATGACAAACTGGCGCTCATTATGTTGCTGCTGTTGCTCGTCATTGAGCTCGCTACTCCATTCACGGTAACGCTTTAGCTTACTATTAATCCGGTCTAATATGGCGACCGCTTCAATCGGCATGGCATTTAGGGTGGCTGCATCGACCACATCAACAAGCTCAGTCATAATCGGACAGCGTCCATGTTTAAGATACCATAAGGTATCTGGGTCAAAAGGAGGTCTATTGGTCGGGCGCATTTGGGCGCGATTGGCTAGATAGCGATCGGTCAACGGCGTCGGCGTGCGGATATCATTCACTTGCGCTAAGGCATCACAAATGCGCTCGCTACGCTGCGGCTCGCTAAGCGAAGAGTTGGCAGCTGAGGTATGCATGTTTTCTTGGTTATCGCTACTATCGCCATGCTTATTTGCATTATTAGAAACTTCTTTAGCGGCAGCTTGCTGAGCATTTTTGGCAGCGATGGTTGGCAGGTCATCCTGGGCTTGCCCGAACGACTGTAGCATTCTTGTCAGACTTATGACCATGACCTACCCTGCTCCTCGCTTATTCTTTATTCATTGCTGACTAATATTTCTGAATAGTACTGATGACTTGGTAGCATCTATTGCAGCAAACACATTGCATTCGACTATTTTATCCCTTATCTTAACAGCTTTTTCGGGCGCTGCCAGTAAGCAAACGTCACCGTTTCGATTGTTAAAGGATAAGGCCATTATCATGAACTTCACCGATTATAGCGCCGGGTTTTTGCTTGGTTTATCCTTGATTATCGCCATTGGTTCACAAAACGCCTTTGTCCTCAAACAAGGACTGAAACGCGAACACATATTTTTCGTCTGCTTATTTTGCGCCATCAGTGACGCGGTTTTAATTTCTGCTGGTGTCGCTGGCTTCGGTGCGGTCACAGCGCACTATCCACAAGTTGTGAACATCGCTAAAATTGCTGGCGTCGTATTCTTGCTAGGCTATGGATTGCAAAGCTTATATGCTAGCGTACGTCTATCACATGCACTCACTGTCGATGGTCAAGTGGTCACCAGTTTAAAAAAAGCCCTGCTATTATGCTTTGGCTTTACTTGGCTCAACCCGCACGTCTATCTAGATACATTGGTGCTGGTCGGCATGGTTTCAACCGGTGCCAGTAGTAAATTGGCCTTTACAGTCGGCGCGGTCAGTGCATCGTTCTTTTTCTTTTTTGCATTAGGTTATGGCGCGCGCCTGCTCAGACCTTTATTTGCCAAACCAAAAGCTTGGAATATATTGGACGCTTTGGTAGGGTTTTTAATGCTGTATTTGGCTTGGCATTTATACCAAAGCTAACAGCTTGTTTAGTTTATTAACGCTAAAAATGAAAAAACCAAATACGCTATGAAACGTATTTGGTTTTTTATTTATCAGGTTAGACTCAAGAAACTTTTTTGCGCTTTTTAGGTTTAACAAAGGTTAAGTTTAAAAAGTGCTCAAGCGAATCATCGAGAATGTCTAACCATGGCTCCGGCAATTTAGGTGCCGTTGTGCCCGTTAAAGTAGAACTATAAGCCTTTTCTCGAAAGGTCATGATGTTCTCGGCTTTGTCCTTTTGCCATTCTTTTAAAATCTCACCCTGCTTTTCAACAGCAAATTCTGGATAATCGGTGGCATTGGTCAAATCGCGAATATAAGCGGCTTGAAAGTCAATTGAATCACTGACCGTCACACATTTGGCATACGTTGCGAGCCATTTTTGCTCGTCTGCTTCACGCGCTGCCAAATCAGGCAATTCGATATCACCCATTATCACATCACGTGCATACCACGCTTGCGCATCAAACATATTAAAGGTGAAATACTGGTCTTGCATGCCCAAATAAATCAGCTTTGGATTTGGCTGCCAAAAGATACCTTTGTATAAGTTGGCTGGATACAAGCAGTTATGCGTCTGCAAACGTAGCTCATCTGGCATAAACGGAAAATGGAACAAGTAACCGGTGCACATAATGATAGCGTCAAATTTTTGGCTGGTGCCATCGGCAAAGTGCGCAACATCGTCTTCAAAATGCGTCACTAACGGTACTTCTTTTATGCCCTCTGGCCACTCATAACCGAGCGGTTTACTACGATAACTGATGGTCACGGATTTGGTGCCATATTTGTAGCACTGAGTACCAATATCTTCGGCAGAATAGCTACTACCTACTAATAAGATATCTTCATCTTTAAATTCTAAGGCATCGCGGAAATCATGCGCGTGCAAGATACGACCTGGAAAGGCTTCTAAACCTTCAAAATACGGCATATTTGGCGTAGAGAAATGACCCGTTGCTACCACCACGTAATCAAACTCTTCGACTTCTTGCTCATCGGTTTTATGATTCATCACCGTCACGGTGAATTTTTGCGTTTCATCATCAAACGACACCCAGCGTACGGGGCATTCAAAGCGAATATATTTTTGAATATCTTGTTTATCGATACGACCCATGATGTAATCTTTTAGGACTTCACGTGGCGGGTATGATGGGATGGCTTCACCGAAGTGTTCATCGAATGAATAATCGGCAAATTCTAAGCATTCTTTGGGGCCATTTGACCATAAATAGCGGTACATACTGCCGTGCACGGGTTCACCGTTCCTATCTAAACCAGTACGCCAACTGTAATTCCACATACCACCAATGGCGTTTTGCTTTTCATAACATACGATTTCAGGTAAGTCTTTTACCCCGGCTAAACGAGCCGCTTCAAAGGCACGTAACTGTGCCAAACCACTTGGACCCGCCCCTAAAATTGCCATTCTTTTCTTACTCAAAACTGACTCCTATAATATTGTTGTGCTCCTATCATAACATATTTGTATGGATAACGTTTTTAATGCAGACTTTTGGTGATTAATTGGAATTGGTACAAGCATTAGCAAGATATAAAAAGGTGTTACTAAACAACCTTTTAGGATAGGTCTTAGTATTTTTCAGCAACTAGGCAGTTTTGTCTGCTTTAGGAAGTTTTAGCCTTTGGCCCAATAATAAAAAGACCATGTTTTTTTACACGGTCTAAAAGGATACAGTTATATTTTAAAAGAGAAGAGCGTAAAAAAGACAGGTAAGAACCACTAGAGAAGTAAGTGGCAGAAAAGCAAGGTGACAATTACACTAAGTCAGGAAATAAGGTACGTAGGCCGTTAACGATAATCTCGATAGAAACTGCTGCGAGCAACATACCCATAATACGACTCATGATATTAAGTCCAGTATCGCCCAATAAACGACTGATACGACCGGCAGCCATTAGCGCCACATAACAAAATAAGCTGATAAATAAACCAGCAATCAAAATCGCAGAGACTTGCAAAATACCGGTGACCTGTGATGAATAGATAATCACCGTCGAGATACCGCCAGGTCCAATCATCATGGGAATGGCAATCGGAACTACGGCAGCAGCCATCGTTGGCGGCGCACCTTGCAAATGGTCAACATCAAAGTTTTCTTGATCGGGCTTAACCGGGTTACCTTCGCCATTCATCATATTTAGGGCGATTAAAAATACCAAGATACCACCTGCCAACTGGAACGAACCAATCGAGATACCAAGCAATTTAAGTAACGTCTCGCCTGCTAAGGTAAAAAAGCTGATGGTGATAAAAATCGTCAAACAAGCGATGCGCGCCACTTTACGGCGATTATTTAGCGAATAGCCGTGAGTTGAATCCAAAAACAACGTCAAGGCGCCAAAGGGATTAATCAGTACCATAAAGGCTAAGATTATCTTGATAATTTCAGTATCCACTGAGCGCTCGCTTATCTATTGGTCAAATCGGACAAAAGATAAGGTCGCTATGCACAAGTACAGGCAAAGACGACCTTATAATCGGTAGCAGCGGCATTGTAGCATAGCCAGATAAGCCTATTAAATCATTAACTTCGCTTAATGTCTCGTCCTTACCAATTCAATAGCATATCCGTACAAATCTGCCGTTCCAAAAATCTTACTCAA
>NZ_DJUD01000036.1:0-4314 GCF_002439405.1 Psychrobacter sp. UBA6291
TCATAAATTTACCACCAACCTTACCAAGACTAATAAAATAATCATCATTGGCAAACTTCAATCAAAATCATTCACTAGGGGCAAACTCGCCAAGTCCGTCTATGATGCAGGTTGGTTTGAGATTAAGCGGCAACTGACCTATAAGTGCGAGAACGCAGGTTGCTACTATGATGAGGTAAATGAAAGTTACACCACCCAAACTTGTTCGTGTTGTGGCTCACGCCAAAACAGTCCGAAAGGTAGAGCAAACTTAGGAATAAGAGAATGGCTTTGCGAGTGCGGTGTCACTCATGACCGTGATATTAATGCGGCAAAGAATATTCTTGCGCTCGGGCTTGAGCGTCTAGTAGTAGGAATCCCCTCACTTTAGGGAGGAGAGGAAGTCAAGGCTGTTATTCCAAACCTATAAGTCAGAGTAAAAGGATAAATACGATTATTATCGTTGTAGTTTTGCTTTTATAAGCGTTGAGTTATGAAAAATGAGACAAACTTCGTTATACTCAAAATCTGAACCTTTTCTATTATTAACATTTTGATAACTTTGGCATCTTGATAACTATTGCTACCTATTTCATCGCTATATTTTTTAGCGGCTTTTCATTTTTGCATTTAAGGCTGTAACATGACCGTTACTCAAACTTCTAAACCTTTTGAACCTATTATTACCTCGTTATTGGATAACGACTTATATAAATTTACTATGCTGCAAGCCATGCTGCATCAGTTTCCGCAGACCCATGGCGTGTACCGTTTTCGCTGCCGTAATAACGAAGATACGCTGTATCCATTGGCGGATATTAAAGAAGCGTTAGAAAAACAGCTGGACAGCTTGTGTGAATTGCGATTTTTAGAAGATGAGCTGGAGTATTTACGCGGATTGCGCTTTATGCGTTCAGACTTCGTTGATTACCTAGAGTTGTTTAAGCTAAAACGCCGTTTTATCACTGTTAGCACCGATAAAAAAGGTCGCTTGTTTATTGATATCGAAGGGCCGATGATTCAGGCAATGTTTTTTGAAGTATTTGTCTTAGCCATTGTGAATGAGCTATATTTTAGTGCCTTATCTAATGCCAGCGTCATTGAGGAAGGGCAGCGCAGGTTGGATGGAAAAGTTGACTTATTGCACCAATATGCCGTAAAGCAGGAAAAATATGATAATAATACACCGCCACTTATCGTAGCCGATTTTGGTACTCGTAGGCGTTTTAGCAAAGTCTGGCAAGCGCATGTGGTTGAGACTTTACACAAAGCGGAACCAAAAATCGTTAGCGGTACGTCAAACGTTTATTTAGCAAAAAAACTTGGCATGACGCCGATAGGAACGATGGCACATGAGTTTATGCAGGCATTTCAGGCATTGGATGTGCGTTTGCGTGATTCACAAAAAGCGGCACTTGAAGCATGGGTACATGAGTATCGTGGTGATTTGGGTATTGCGCTGACCGACGTCGTTGGGATGGATGCATTTTTACGCGACTTTGATTTGTATTTTGCCAAGCTGTTCGATGGTCTGCGTCATGACAGCGGCGACCCGTATGTTTGGGGTGATAAGGCCATTGCGCATTATAAGAAATTAAAAATAGACCCAAGAACCAAGATTTTGACCTTTAGTGATGGATTGGATTTAAATAAGGCGTGGAATTTACATCAATATTTTAAAGGTCAAATAAGAACCAGCTTTGGCATTGGCACCAATTTGACCAACGATATGGGTATCACCCCGATTAATATCGTCCTAAAATTGGTTGAGTGCAATGGGCAGCCGGTTGCCAAATTGTCAGACAGCCCAGGCAAGACCATGATCAATAATGATACCTATCTTGCCTATTTGCGCCAAGTCTTTGAAGTCGATGAGCCAGAGTAAAATTGGTTTAACTTAAATGTCGCTTTTCTCGATGCTATCTTCTTCGGCGAAAGCGGCATCTAATGCTTGCTGCACGGCATTAATACGAGTTTCGCAAACACGATAAGCGGCAATCGACTCTTCCACTGTCGTCATCAGATTATCGATATCAGGCTCGTCTTGTTGCTGTAGCTCAGCGGCATTGGTTTTTAAAATATCATAAGCTGCCTTAAAGGTCTTTGGGGCGGCTTTTTTACGTTTGCGAGTAGGGGTTGTCATAAGGTTTCCTAACTTTAAAATAAAGTCTTTGATTAAGTTGAATGGGCGGTAGGTTGTATTTCTTACTTATCAATATTTACATCAATAATCTGTGCTTTTGCTTTACCATCTTTTAAGACGATATGTAGCGTTTGCTCAGCATAAAGTTGCGTACTGCTGGTTAGTATTTTTTTATCTTTTGCATCAGTCAGCATGGTATAGCCTTGCTTAAGCACACGAGAAGGACGATGCAAGAGCACAATATCGCGCAGATATTCGCTATCACGTCGTGCTTGTAGCAACTGCTGCTGGGCATTATGTATAATCGTCTTTTTTTGGTTTTGGCTATAACTTGATGCAATGGTTAATTGCTGATAAGCAGAGTTTTGAGTTTGGACTCGCAGCTCACTGGTTCGTCTGGCTGCTTGTTTGACTTGGCGCTGGGCACTTTGCTGAATACTCTGCCAAGCATAATCACTGTCTTTTTGCAGGGCGGTCAGTTGACCAATCGTTTGCGACTGAATGTGACTCAACTGGCGTGACGTTTGTTGCTCAGCGATATTCAGTTGATGCTGCGCTGCTTGTTTGATTTGCGCTTGGTATTGCAGGGTTTGCGTGACGAGCTGGGCCAAATGCGTCATGATAGCAGCAATCACTTTTGATGGTGTATCAAAGCTGCTATGCGCCACTTCATCTAAAATCACTTTATCACGCTCATGACCGATACCAACCCAGACAGGGATAGGTTGCTCGGCAACAAGAGCGGCAAGCTCGTAATCATTGAGATATGCTAAATCACCAACGGCGCCACCGCCACGGATAATGACTAACAAATCTGGCAGGCGCTGATAGGTGTCGTAAAACTGCTGCTGGGCGCTAACGATAGCTTGACGGATTTCTCTTGGTGCGTGATTGCCTTGAAAAGTAGCATTGTGATAATGGAAATGACAGGCATCTGTACGAGCTAAGCGGTCCGCATCGGCTTGAAAGTCGCCCAATCCCGCCGCTTTTTCAGGGGCAATGACTAAGACATGCTCGATATCAAATGGGGTGGGTAGCTGCTGATTTAGGTTTAATAAGCCTTCGCCCGTCAAGCGGTCGACCATCTCCGCATATTGCCGCGCCAAGTCGCCTAAAGTGTAGCTTGGGTCAATATCTTCAATCGTCAGTGAGAAACCGTATTGTGCATGAAAGCCTGCCGATACTTTGAGTAAGACGGTCAAATCACGGTCAAGCGGCATGCCGGTTGCGCGCTCAAACTTTGCTAAGACGCGCGCCGCTTTAAAGCGCCAAAGATTACCACGGCAGCTGGCAATAACTTTGCCGTCGTCATCTTTTTCTGCTAGCTCAAAGTAATAATGCCCACTTTTACTTGATAGGTTGCGAATCTCAGCTTTTACCCATACGCGGTGATTAAAGGTCTGTTTGATGACCATATCGACCGCCGATAAGTAATCACTTAGGCGCAAAACCGTATCTTCTAAACTGACTTCCAGACTGTTTTCTTGCTCAGCCAGTTCCGCCTCCAAGGTCGCTAAATCTTTGGCAGGCACCAATACTTTGTCTTTTTTGGAGCTGACTTGTTTCATATTTGCTAGATTGGGTTTGCGCATAAGAGGAGACCAAAGGTAATCGAGGCTGAAAGGCTGGTGGCGTTAGATTAACTCATCAAAGTAAAGGTTGCAGGTATAAAAGACCAGACAGGATAGTTTACCCCAAAAGTGCCGCGACAAAAAGTAAAGCCAATAAGCTGCGATGAATATAATAGCTATCTCGCAAACTTATTGGCTAAGAGCTTTGTTAAATTATCATTTTTTATTGGCAACGAAAATTAATCATATACTCATAATCATCTTTACGTGATAAATCTGGCGTGCCCGTCCCAAAGATTGAACCGATGACCGCGCCTGCTTGTCCGACCATACGACCCGTTTGCTCATTTAAAATACCGTTATATTTGACTTTATCATCAACGATAATCACTTGTTTTCTTCCACAGGTTTTTTGCGCACTGTCTATTGCATTTTGCTGAGCTTTGACTTTGCTCTCAGCGATGCCCGTGGTTTCATAAATCGAGTTAGCGCGCTGAATCACCGGTGAAGAAGGCGTGCTTTGACAGGCACTCAAAGCCAGAGCCGAAGCCAGTGTTGCTGTTAAAGTAGCGGTTTTATTAAAAATATTCATAATAGTTTACCCCACTCTCAACTTGAAAT
>NZ_DJUD01000045.1:0-3396 GCF_002439405.1 Psychrobacter sp. UBA6291
CTTAAGTTTGGGAGGGTTACCCAGTCGAAACCTTTTTCAGAGTCTCTGTAGATATTGTTATTACTTACCGCTCGTTTTCGAATCACGTACTGTCCAGCTTTAACGCTAATCTTAGCAGATAGAGCACCCCAACCTAGCGGAAATGACATAATATCAAAAACCAATCCCGCTTCATCTCCAATTTTTTGCACACCTTCATGGTATTTCGCACGATCACCATTGACATCTATCCATAGAGAATTAAGACGTTCTTGATAAATTAGTTCTTCAGGAGTACCTGCTCCTGCCCATAGCCCACCGTCTTTCAATGCTTGTTCAGTAGATACGTCAACCCAAACCCCTAACTGCTCATCAGACATTTCATCTTCAGAATCTTTATTGTCAGAAGCTGCAAAGTTAGAAAGTACAGTTTCTGGATCAGTTTTAGGAAACACCAAAGGCTCTGCCTGCGCAATACTGCCAACATCAAAGTCAGACTCTGCAAACGCTTGCTGAATCGCAATCAGCTTCGCGCCGCAGCTGGTGACATCGCCACCACGTGCGATAGGCGCACCATCGACGATAAAGGAAGCATCACCACTAAGAATAGTAGTGACCTTTTTACACTTTTTACAGATGACTTTATCGCCTTTACGGGCGACAGGGATGCCGTTATGAGTGGTGCGCGGTGAGCCGGAGATGACCGTCCCACCGTGAGAGGTCTTTGCGCCGACGGTGATATAGGCTGCCATAGTGCTACCTTGCTTAAATGCCCAAAGTGTAAACTCTTAACTCGAGTCTATTATTTGCCTGACATTATAGATGGCTAGAGCGTTAAATATCAAACTTAAGTTTATCTAAGGGTGTGATTTAGGCAGCAAGCTTAATCCATGCAAAGTATAAAGGCGATTAAAATGCTGACGGTAATAAGAAATAGAAACTCTTTACTCACTATAAATAACAAGCAAAAATCTAACCTTCCATCTCGCCAATTAACCAATTAGAGACATCATCAATTTGCGCTGCCAAATCAGGATGCGCTTTGCTTAATTCAGCAAGCGTGGCTTTTACTTCATGTCTATTATATTTAATGTCAGTCAATGTCTCTTTTAACAAATCAATCAACTCAACGTTTAGCGCATCAGAGAAAATGACAACATCGCGTATCACTGCTTGTTTCACATCAAGGTGCAAATCAATAATGCCCCAATCAAATCGCGTCTCGATATGATGGCTAAATTCAGGCGTCTTACCAAAACGCCAATCCCAATCTGCCATTTGCTGATAGTATTTATTGAGTGTCGGCTGCTTGGCGAGACTGGCTTCATCCAATTCTTCTACTGGCGTAGTGTCGCCATAATCAGTGTCACGATAATATTCACAAAACGCCTCGATAATCGCAGCGGATAAAGTCTCGTGGTTAATAGACTCATTAAACTCAACCAAGTTGGCGACGCGAGCACGGACAGATTTGATACCTTTGGCTTTTAGTTTTAGCGGATGCGGGTTGAGATAATCGCCGAGCTTTTGCATATTGGCATTGACCAGTAACGTGCCGTGATGAAAGCTGCGATCGGCGGCATGTTTAAAGGCGCTGCCTGATATTTTCTTATCACCGACTTGCATGTCATTACGCCCCGATAAGTCTGCGTCTATGCCCAATTTCTTTAACGCATTGATAATAATCGTAAAGTTCGCTGCTTGGTCGTAGTCATCTTTGGGTGATAAAAAGGTAAAGTTGGTATTGCCCAAATCATGAAACACCGCGCCGCCGCCACTCTGACGCCGTGCCAAAAACACCTCGTCGGCTTCCATTTTATCGATTTTGCATTCTACCCATGGGTTTTGCGAGCGCCCAATGACCACAGTCTCGCTATTGCGCCATAAAAATAGTGTGTGCGAGTCGGGATTGAGCGTATTAAATATCCAATCCTCGGTGGCGAGGTTAAACCAAGGGTTGGTGACGGCAGATTTTAAGATGCGCAGTTTCATTAGTTGTCCTTTTTCTTGAATAATTATTCTAGATTGAATGTTATCAATAGATACTGTCATTGTTGCCGATGCGTGGTTGGAATTCAATGGGTGTGTGGTATGGGAGCGGTTTAAGTTTGAGGTTTTAAGAAGTTAACTTATTTTTAGTCTTTCTGTTATGATTACGACTGATATTAAGTAACAAATAGCATTGGTTCAAACCAGCTAACTGATGCATAAGAAGAGACTTGGTTATGGATGAAAGGATAAAAAACTTAGACACTCCTAAGAAATGTGAGATTTTTGCTAAAAATGCTTTGAATGCAGGCAGAGAAGATTTGGTAAAACAAGCAAAAGAACGAGCTATTCACTTAAAAGCTGAAAACTATGGTGCTGAAACGTCGGCAGAGAAAGAAGCTATAAAAGCAGTCTATGCTTATGAAGAGGTGCTAAGTGCCAAAAATGGTAAGAAAACACGCGCATCTAGAACTTGGCCAATGATTCAAAAATACGGAATAATTAATGCTGTCGAGCGCGCCGTTGATCGTAAATCTGAGACAAAAGGTTATACCGCATTATTAGAGATGGGCTTGGAAGCCTATGCTTTCGAAGCAGTAATACTTCGCTATCCTGAACTGTTTTCCGACAGTGCTGTAGAAATATCTCAACGACGAATGAGCGAGTGGAAAGAAAATGTTTAGAATAAACACAGTTTTAACTTAGTTGGAGAGTTATGCATGCAAATAGATTTGGCAAATTGGATATCTGTGTTTATAGCTTTAATAGCAACGGCCTCAGCTGCCATAACTTATGCGGTCTACCGTTCGTCAACCGATCCAGAAGTTATTGTTTATGTAGATACAGATAAAAAGCGACCATCACTTATTATTTTAATTATTGAGAACATAGGTAAAGGGCCAGCAGAAAATATAAGTTTTGAAACGTCTAGAGATTTACCTGAAAAAGCTTTCACTATAGAAGAACCTCAGAGCATGCCAAAAACAATGATATCTGGGCCTATCGTAGATGGAATTCCTTTCTTAGCCCCTAACCAAAAAATTATTATTTCTTGGGGGCAATATGGAGGGTTAAAAAAATATATTGGAGGTAATAATATTATAGTTAAAGCTAAGTACAGAAGAGCTAATTCTATGACTTGGTTTAATAGATCATCGAGTTCGTCTCAGCTTTTCGTTGAAGCATTTCACGGAACAGATATTTCTGATTCAAACTGGGATAAGAAGATTTCAGAAAGTTTAATAAAAACTAATGAGCAATTACAAAATATTGATAAAGCAATTAAAAAATTAGGTTCGGGGGAAAGCTAGAATTTGCTCACAAGCACAGACCCTACACACAAGTTACCATTAGCCTTATTCCTATTAGTAGAAACGTGTATATTATGTTAGCAAATTCTACACTACTAGGGCGTGTTGAACATTCATA
>NZ_DJUD01000053.1:0-41577 GCF_002439405.1 Psychrobacter sp. UBA6291
ACTTTTGCAAGAGGTCTAATAAACTTTACTAAGTCCGCACCAATAATTAGAATCAAGCAGTAATCTTTCTCCCCTCTAACACTTCTTCCTAAACCCTGTTCAATTTTTTGTGCTATTTTCACATTAATAGAATCACTATTAACCCTAATAGCTTCCTCATATTTTTCAGAAAGTGAGTTAGTAAATGGTCTTCCATCTAGAATTAAAACTCTACATGTTTCATCCGGTAAATCAATACCATCATAACGATTTGCAAACACAACAGTATCTTTAAAAAATCCTTTTTTCAAACCTTCTATAGTAGCAACTATTTCATCCGATCTTGGTACAATAGAACCTAAAGAATTATATATTTTAGACTTATCGAAAGATGGTACTAATGAGACAACACCAAAACTCTTATCAAATGGCTTGGCTAATTTATTGATAACATCAGCTCTATCTAAGCTTTCATCTATTAACGAAGGAATAATCATCATTTTTTCTCCTGACCAAATTTGTTCAGGATTATCTAAAGGTCTCTCAATTGCTTGAGAGTTAAAACCGAGACCTTTTATAAAAAAAGAATCATCTTGAGTTGTAGCAGACATTAAAATTCTTTGGTTAGCATTATGAAAGAAAGAAAATCGTTCAATAGGTATATGTATTGGTGAAATCTCTAAACTATTCCCAGATATAAAAGCCTGACAGTTTTTAATATTATTTTTAATAAATGGCCAAGAGAAAATCACCTCTCTTTCATTTCTATAACTTGATAAAATATTAAGAACCTCATCTGATTTCTCAATCCAACTCCAGTAAGGTATTTGTAGAAAAGAGTTATATTCTCCACTTTCAATCTCTAAAAAAGTCCCTTCTCCTTGTTCTGCTAATGAGTCTTTAAAGAGTTGTAATAATTCTTTATAAGCAGGACGTTCACTATTTATATTAATTGCAAATGTATTTCTTATAGACTCTATGCAAGCATGAGAATCATCTAAAATAATATTCTTAATAGGAACAAAATTATTATCTAAGCCAAATATAGTTTTACCATTAAAAGCTTTTTGGACATAAGTAATAAGTATTTTTCTTCCATCTAAAAATTCATTTGGTAATGTATTATCTTGACCTATTGAACAATAACTAATGCCAAACTTATCTGCATCATTTTTTACTTGTTCAACTAGATATTTATTTGGGCATATATATAAGCAAGGTCCTTCGTTAGAGTTAACCTTAGATTGAAGGGCTATCAAACCTATTAAAGTCTTGCCCTCTCCAGTATGTAATTTAATAATCAGGTCTTTTTCATCTTTACGATTCGTATACCATTCTGACAGTATCCTACTTTGAGCTGGTCTCAATGGCCCAGCAATACTTCTTCTATCTAAAGACTCGTAAATTTCTATAGGATCAGTTTTCTTGATTATCTCTTTTTTATTGAGTCTTTTATTAAAATCAACCATCAGAATGCAAACCTTATTAAACTTATGTTTAAAAAATAAATAATCTAGTTACATATATTACTATTAATACTTGATAAATTTGAATCTTAGATAGGTATGGTTTTACCCATCGCCTTATACTCTTCAAAATATCTTAATCAAGAATATGCTCTTCTTTTTTCTGCAGTTCTAGCTAAATCTACTTTACCTTTAGCTCGCCGACACCGCTCAGAACAATAAATCACCTGCTCCCAGTCTTTCTCCCACTTCTTACGCCACGTAAACGGGCGCTGGCAGACGGGGCAGGTTTTTTGCGGTAGGTTTACTTTTTTATGTGCCATCGTCTGCTCCTTTCTGCCGTATATCTAACATCTATGGTTAATGTTTACTGCCTACTTAGCTTCTTTTTGATGATCCAGCCCTTCATACTTTTTAACGCGTCGGCATTGGTCGGAGAAATAGACCATGCTCTCCCAGTTTTTATCCAGCTTCTTAGTCCAACTAAACTCGCGCTCGCAGACAGGGCAGAGTTTTTTGCGGACGTTTTTCTTTTTGTGCGCCATAATTTTCTCATTGGTTTGATATAGTCGATTCACTACCATCGGATACGGTGTCAAGCTCGCTTCACCTACTGTTTGTAGCAACTTTACTCGCCGTCATCGTACCTAAAGTAGCTGTTGCCGACTATATTACCACTGTCTCTTACTCATCAGTCCTATTTATAGTGCTATTCATCAGCATTGCTCATAAGCGTTAATAATTAATCATTAGTTGTCAATCGTCAGCTATTAATCAGTAGTGATTAATCATAGCTATTAGTCATAATCATCAAATATTTTGTTCAGCCTATTAAGACTATTGACGATAAGTTTGCCAGATTGATCGGTGCTGCTATCAATTGCCAACTTCTCGTCCATCCGCATCGTCAGTGGCGTAAGCGCCTCTTTAAGTGCGTTTGCCATCAGTACAGTCTGTTGATGAATATCAGGAATATCGGTACCTGCTATTTGATTCTCATCACTCTTAGATAGGGTTTCAGATAGTCTATCAGCCATTTTTTGCGCCAGTTGTTCAACGGCATTAACCAGCTGTACCATCAGCTGTTTTTGCATCTCTTGGTTTTGCTTGAGATACTCGCTTTCCGCCTTTCCAATATTATGATCATGCTTATAGATTTGTATCAGCTGATTCATACTTTTTTCAATGCCATTGTCGATGCTGTCGCTGACGACCTTGGCATTGCTGATCACGCTATCGGCAAGGATTTTCTGTGCTTCTAACTGGTTATCAAGTTGGGCTTGCTGTCCTGCTTCTCGTAAGCGAGCGATTTTCTCTGGATTATTTTGCGTGAGGTACGTTTCAAATTGGCTACTGATAGCATTGAAACCAATCGCCAAGTCGACCAATTGTGCAACAATGCGCGCGCCTGTATCACCGTCTTCGCCGCCCATGGCTTTATTGCGTAAGAAGTCAGCCTTGATTTGCGCCCAACGCGCAGCCTCTGCCTCAGTCAATTTACCGCGTATCTCAGCGAGCTTCAGTAGATTGCTTTCTGCGCCTTGGGTCAATAGCTGCGACTCGCCTAGATAATGATCATCGATTAGCTGATTCAGCTCGTTCTCATTCATGACTGCCGAGAGTTTTTCAGTCATCTTATTCATATTACGGTAACTGCCTTGCAGCTTAAATATCGGCTCGACGCGATATTTATCATCCTGTGAGGCGGACGTAATATAGGCTTGGTTGACATCGAGAATAACTTTTTGCACGGTAAACATATGGCGCAAGATGGCGATAATCTCATTAATCTCCGAGGTGCTATAGGGATAAGTCAGCTCGCTGCTTTGTGCTTGGGCAAGATTGGTATTGTTTACCTTTGCCATCTTTATAAGACGATGAACATCGCTCAAATCACGGTTGGCAAGGGGCGCTAATACCGCGTTAGAGGTCAGCGAATTTTCAATATAGCTGAGGGCAAATATCTCTTCCATGCCGCTCATGATATCGCCTAAATTGTAGATATCGGCGCGGTTGGCAAGCATATCAGGCACTTTAAACGCTTCGCCACTTTCGGTATATGGGTTACCCGCCATGACCACGCAGAACTTTTTACCACGCATATCATAGGTCTTGGTCTTGCCTTGCCAGACGCCATCGATGCGGCGTGTACCATCGCCAAGTGAGATGAATTTCTGCAAAAATTCCGCATGGGTATGCTGAATATCATCGAGATAAAGCATGACGTTATTACCCATCTCAAAGGCTAAGTTAATTTTATTCAGCTCTTCGCGGGCGGTGGCATTGGGCGCTTTTTCGGGATCTAAAGACGTCACATCATGACCGAGTGACGGACAGTTAATCTTCATAAAGATAAGGCCAAGACGATTTGCCACATACTCCATCAAGGTGGTTTTACCGTAACCTGGCGGCGATATCATCATCAGGATACCCATCAAATCGGTACGCTTATCCTCGCCAACCGTGCCCATCTGCTTGGCGAGATTATCACCGATTAACGGCAGATAGCTTTCATTAATCAGACGGTTACGTACAAATGAGGATAACGGACGCGGCATAAATTCATCAAGTCGCAACGTTTCTTTTGATGTATTTAAAATCTCTGAGCGCATCGCTAGATAGCGCCGATAAGCAGGAATGACTTGGGTGTCGTGATGATGCAAACGACTTAAGAAATCATCAACGGCAAAGGTTAAGGTTTGCTGATGAATGCGCTCATGCTCACCTAGCAAATTATTGACTTGAATTTCAAGCGAGACCTTACTTATGCGACGCTCGAAACTGTGCGCTTGATTGAGTGGGTTATTGAGGCTGGTTAACGAGGTCGATAAAGAGGTCGTCGAAAACGAAGTGCTCGTTGCGCCTTTATTAATACTATCAAAGCTTACCCCTGACTCGATAAGATGCTGTACCAAATCTTCTCTTTGAGTATCATTTAGCTGAGTAAGTAAAACAGCAATTGCTTCGGGCACGTAATGACGATCACTTGCCAATTGCTGTTGGCGTAAGATGTTTTCTTCATCGATTTTTGCTTGCTGATCTTCGCTAAGTGCATTGTCACCGCTTTCATCGCTCTGACTGTCAGCTATTTTATCATTGCCATAAGTTTGATCGAGCAGCGCATAAAACCATGTGGCTAGTAATTCATAGGCTGATTTTGGCTGTAAACCAAGCTTGCCAATCGAGGACTGTAGTTGCTCAAAACCCATGTTATTTTGCGCATTGGCTGACGCGCTATTTAGCGTTTTGCTCAATAGCTCACCTAACTGCTGCGCTTGTTGGCTGGTCTGCCACTCGATATTACCATTGGGCGTAGTAACTTGCCCCATAACGCTGACCAAGTATTCACAAGCTTGCTGCACGTAGCCTTGCTGAAAGACAGTCGTGTTACTAACCATAGCGGGTTGATTAATTTGGCTAATCTCTGAATCTGAGCTATCTTCTAAAGCAAATTTATCGGCGTTATAAGCGGCAACAAAGCTCTGCATCACATGCGTCATATCTTCAACCAGCAATGCTTTTGCAGTATCACTGCTCAGGCTTCGATGCAATTGTTCAGCGGTAATGGCTCTATCTTGCCAGTTGTGTACCCGCGTCAGTACCAGCTCATTTAACCAAGTATCATAACCAAATTGACGTAGCGCTTCTAAGCCGAGCGCTTTGGTTAAACTTAACTGCCAGTAAAACAGTTGCGCCAACGCCCGTACTTGCGGGGTATAAATCAGTAGCCCAGCTTCACGTAGGGTGGGTAATATTTGCAGCAATAACAGCGTCGCATCATGGTCATGAATACCTTTGTCATAACCGAGCTGATAACGCGGCGTGGCATAGGCCCTGACGAGTTTAGGTAGCGGACTGTCCTCATCTATCTCACCCTTGCTATCGAAGGTTAACCGCGTCGCATCATAGGCCTGATATAAACGCGCTTCCGTCAAGCCGTCTTGGCTTTTTTTGGCACTTTCGATAATGCTATACGCCAAGTACTCAGCGCGATAAACGCTGTCAGACTCAGAGGCGATATTGATATCCCAATAAGGGCGCAAGGCATTTAACTCAGCATTATTGAGCACTTCATAATAATCGGTGCCCGTTAGATGCAAATTGAGCACACGCTTGCCATCTGACTGCTGACGACTGAGCAACGTTAAATCTAAAGGCTGAGTATTAACCGAAAAGCGATGTTTGCCCAATTTAATAATCTGACCGCCATCTTCGAACAAGTCAGACTTATCTTTTAGACTCTTATAACTCTCAACTTGTATGGCTTTTAGGCGCGCGTCTATGTCATCGGCTTTGACACTAAAGCCCATCGCTTGCAAGTTCTTAGCGATAGCGCGTACTTTTTGGACTAAGCCATCTGAGGCAAAATAGGTATTGAGCGCCTCCTCTTCCTTAAAGCCAGTGACGCCTGTGCTCTGCGTACGCTTTTTGATACTCTCAAGCATCCGCAGCGCACCATCACCTAAGTTCTGGGCTTTACGATTTCGGGTATCAAGCAGCTGCTGTTTATGATTTTCAAAGGTTTCGTAAATCTCTTCACGCTTGGCTATGATATCTGCTAAAAACTGATCACCACTACCGCTCTCTGGATCAGCGAACTGGCTTTCCAATTCTTCTAGCTGTACTAGTAATTTCGCCATTTGCTCGTCTGATTTCTCAGGCGTATTGGCAATCGACAAGGCATTAGCAATGGACTGACCAAATAGCTTAAACTGCGCGCCAAATTGCGCGACTGCTTCAGCAGAACCTAAGTTTTTACGCTTATGATTAAGCTTGGCTTTGCTTTGATTGAGACTCGAATAAATGGTCGATATGTCATCGATAATTTGGGTACGGACCGTGGCATCGGCAACATCTAATGTGCCTAATAGCTCGGTCAATAAATCTAAGCCTTGTGCTGTCTCATCAATTTTTTCGAGTACGGGCTTTAGCTCGCTATTGGTTTCGGCCGTATTTAAGCGTTCGCTGACCTCTGCTAATATGTCTTCGTAGCTTGATAATGCTTTGTCTCCACTTAAAAATACGACGGTCTTTTCGGCGAGCTCGCTTTCTGCTGCTTCTAACTGTGTTTGCAATGCCTGTAGCTTAGCGCTATCTAAATAACGCAAGTCCTCCAAGCTGACCAAGCGGCCTTTTTGTCGTCTTAACGCCGACAGCTGCTCCACATAATCACCGGCAGACTCAAAGGTGGTCACACGTATTTGCCGTAGTATCTCATTTTGCTGCGTATCGGCATCGGCTAACGCCGTTTGGGTTTGCTTTTGGATGCTTTGTACTTTGGCAAACTCATCAATGACCAATTCAGCAGTCGCCGTTACGTCCTTAATACTACTGGCAACGTCATTAAGCTCAGGGTCAGACAACCAGTAATAGCTATCAAAGAGACGGCTGGTATTATCCGCTAGCTCCTCATAGAGTTTTTGTGACACGCTTTGATTATCAATAAGGCGGGTGATGCTATAAAGGTCGGAGATACCCCGTACCAATTCTTTATTACCAATTTTGCCATAAAAACTGCTGCTTTCAGGCAACGCACTGACATACTCAGGTGACGCATAAGGCGTATGCCATATCTGCATCGGGTGAATGCGTGACGGCTCACTTTGGTCATTAAATAGTACCAAACGCCCATTGTCCGCCAATGCCATACCATTGCAGTAAATGGGATTTGCCAATTGTTTTTTAATAAGGTTGTAAGGAAATAACCCTGTGATACCCAAAGCGACATCGTAAAATAAAAACAACACGTCTTCACCATTGGGCGATACGATTTTACGTTTAAACTTTAAGTCTTTAGCACCGACACTATTGGTATCGAACAGCTTATACTCACCGGTTTGCAGATAATAACCACCAGGAAATATAATGCCGTGATCTTCTGGCAACTGCACACACGACTGCCCAATCGCATCCAATCGCAATACGGCTTCAGTCAAGGTGTTGTAAACAAAATAACGATAACTTTCTTCGCGATACGGCAGTATCTTGAGCAGTATTAAACTGCCAACTTTGGCATAAGCAATTTCAGCGTCAGTCAACGACTGGGTGCGATCATTCACAGGCTCGCTATAAATACCCTGCCCTGATTGAGTATTATCCTCAATCTTAATGGTCAAATCGCCACCAATGGTTTCCACAAAGATGGTATCTAAGATATTCATATGCGGATATTTACCATTGACCATC
Source organism: Psychrobacter sp. UBA6291 (assembly GCF_002439405.1). Taxonomy (NCBI): domain Bacteria; kingdom Pseudomonadati; phylum Pseudomonadota; class Gammaproteobacteria; order Moraxellales; family Moraxellaceae; genus Psychrobacter; species Psychrobacter sp. UBA6291. Next base: position 7,632 of record NZ_DJUD01000053.1, read on the forward strand.
TGCTCACGCGTGGTATCTACCCAATCAAAATCGTAAGCAGGAGGCAACTCGATATCACGCTCGCCTCGATTGTCTACGTAGGCAATTTGGGCTGACTTTGGTGTGCCTTGGCTAAAATCTAGGGCAAAACGAAAGACACGAATATCGGTGATACGCTCGCCAATTTGAAAGGCCAATAGCAGTTTGCTGTCTTTGACTGTCAGCTGAATCAGGCGCGTGTGCTTGTAATAGCGATATAGTTCATTAAAATCTTGGACAAATGCCTCTTGATCTAAAAAGGTATTTTTTAAATCTACTTCTTCCAGCTGATATTCTTGCTCAGCGCTTTCCTTATCCATGCTATCGTTACTATCGAGACCATTCTGCTGACTTTCATCACCACCATTTTTATTAGTAGGCTCTATCAATCGATATAGCGACAACACATCTTTGATATTACTCGCCCGCTTTAGCCCCATAAAGACGTTGTAGCCAAACAACAGGTAGTCGCCAACTTGTACCATATCTTGCGCCACACAGTTGTATTCGGTACGAATACGGGTGCGGGCGATGACTTGCATCTGCGTGCTGCCAAACTCTTGCAGACGCGCATGATTCAGCTTAGCGGTCTGTTGCTCTAGCCGACTACCCTGCTCAATAAGACGCTTTTTAATAAGTTCATAAGCATTACCTGAAGCGACCGCTTGATCCGTTTGTTCGGATTGATTCTGGCTATTGATATTATTTGAATTGGTTGGGTTTTGCGTATCTGCCATCGTTGCTCGTCCATTTTTAGGCAATCAGATAAATCTAAGGTTTTTCGAACTAAAGAAGCACTTGGCTCGTCTAAGAAAACGAGTGGTCACCGCTGGTTTTTTTTAGATGAGCCAACTCATGGTTAATAGTAGTCATTAACTACTGCTATGTTAAAGCGTTTAGATTGAGTTGGTTAAAACAATCCGCCACTTAAGTGACAGATTGCTTATTAATGAAAAGTTATGGGTCAAATCTTGCTGATAATAAATCAGTCATGTCGACTAACGATGATACTAAGCCGTTTAATCATCATTCTGCTTGTTCGCTTTGGTCATTACTTGATTGGCCATCATCGTATTGATAATGCCGCTCAATGTATCTGACTTGCCAGCGAGACCATCAATGGCTTTACCGATAGACAATGACTTGGCAAAGTTATCGAAGAAGTGCGCTTCGCCGCCAACGATATCGATTTTGGCTTTTTGTAGCGCAACTGCCAAGACTTCAGCATTTTCTTTGGCAATCTCTTTACCGGCCTCTATAGACGCCATCGCTTCTTGTAGCGCAGTTTCAAGACCCATACGGAATTCTTCGTGCTCGCGTGCCTCGACGGTCATGCTGCCCATCGCATTGAATTTTTCGACCAGACCATCGGCTTCAGCTTGGAAATGCGCACGAGTAACTTCCGCTTTTGCCAGTCCAACTTCACGTTCCGCCTTGGCATTTGATTCACCACGAGCGGCAATCACTTGCGCGTTTGCCATACCGATGTCACGCTCGGCTTTGGCATTAGACTCACCGCGCGCGGCGATAATCTCAGCATCAGCCATACCTTTTTCACGCTCTGATTGCGCTTCCGCTTGACCAGTCGCTTTGATAATATTAGCCTTGGCAAGCCCTTCTTTTTCCAAAGATACCGACTTGGCTTCTTGAATGGCCGCTTCAGCAAAACCATGCGCAGACTCTTCAGCTTTGATACCTTCCGCCATTTTCATTTTGGCTTCCGATTCTTTGGCAGCTGCCTCAAGATTGGCCGTCGCAAGTGTGGTAATCTCAACCGCTTTATGCTTAGCAGACAACTCTTCTGCTTCAGCCTTTTTCACCTGACGTACTTTGATTTCTTCGGCATCGGCTTCGGCAGCTAGGACACGTGTTTGCTTCGAGCGCTCGGCTTCGCTCACTTCGCGAACTTCCTTGATACGCTCTTCTTCTTGTGCAACCGTTTTATCTACCGCGATACGCTCACGAATGACGTTAGCAATTTCTTTTTTCTCAAGCTCAATGGCGCGTTCAGCTTCAATACGCTGCAAGTCGACTTCCCGCTCACGCGAGACGATTTCTAAATCACGAGCGCGGGTGACTTTTTCTTCTTCAATCACAACGGCACGCAAGCGGTTCTGTCCAGCGACTTCAATTTCACGCTGTTGATTTTCACGCTGAATCGCTAAGTCTTGCTCAACCATGATAACGGCTGTCTCTGACTTTTTACGCTCTTCTTCTTCAATCTTGCGCGTTTCAGCTGTTTCACGGGCAATCACTGAGGCGATTTCACGGCGCTGTTTGGCTTCGGCATCGGCTTGTTGACGCTCAAGCTCAAGCATCGCCTCTTTAGTCTCGACGTTTTTCTTCTTAACAGCCAGCTCTTCGTCACGCTCAAGCTCATTGGTGATGACGTTTTGGAAGGCCGTTAGCTGGGTAATCTTTTTGATACCTTCAGCATCCAAAATATTGCTTGAATCGAGTGACGCTTTCGGCGTTTGCTCTAAGTAATCAATCGCCACGTCTTCTAAGACATAACCATTAAGATCATTACCGATTTCTTGCACGATGCTGTCACGAAACTCGCTACGGTTTTCGAAGAGTTTGACAAAGTCGATTTGTTTGCCGACCGTCTTTAGTGCTTCAGAAAATTTGGCATTAAACAGCTCATTGACCGCCACTTTATCAGAGGCGCGCTCCACCCCAACCGATTTGGCAACTTTAAGGACGTCTTCTTCTGTTTCATTAACACGCAAGTAAAACGCCACTGTAATATCCGCACGCATATTATCGGCGCAAATCAGCCCTTCTTTACCGCGTCTATCGACTTCTAAGGTGATAAGGGAAATCCTCATCAATTCTTTTTTATTGATAATCGGCCAAACAAAACCACCATCAAAACGTACGGCGATTTTACTCACGCCATTGATAATCAGCGCTTTACCCTGCTCTACCTTAAAATAAAAAGCCTTGAGCATTAACAGCGCTGCCATAATAAAAACAAACGCCAGCACCACAACCACGCCGACGATAATGAGTATATCCATATTCATTCCTTTAATGAGAACATTGCAACCAAATTTAAAACAGTTAATACCATACTTAAAAACAAACTATTAGCTATCTCTGTACCGCCAATCAGCCAACTTATAAAGCGAATGGAGAAATGTTATTTATTTCAATTTTAAAATTATTTATAGCGGCGGTTTATACGACTTTTCTTTTACGGGGGCGACTCGGTAGGCGTTGGCTTCTTCTAAATATTCTATCAACGTCACTCTATCACCCTGCCTGAGCAAATCATCATTGATTTCTGAACGAATTTTGAGTATCAAGCCTGCGCCGCCGTCATTTAATTCTGCTTCACCATGTTTGTCAGTCACACTCAATGTACGTACCACGGCGATTTTACCGATATTACTAGACGCATTACGCTTAGGGATTTTGGCAATATTTTTGCGAATGGGAGCAATGATCATACCTGTTAGCCACATGGATACGACCAACACAAAGATGAGCGCCCCTGTACCAAAGAGATAATACAAAAGACCAGAGTCAAAATATTGATGTAAAAAGCTCGTATATAAGTAGCTTAATAGCCAACCGATTAGGCTGATTAAGCTTAGTATGATGATGAGTGGCACGCCATAAAGACCAAATTTGAGCATGAGACCAGTGAAAAACCCCGTCGATGACAAGGTAGAAACATCACCATCGGGCTCACCAAAATCTACGCTATCCATATCTGCCATGCCGAGTAATGACACCAGCCAATATAACGTCACAAACATGACAAGCCCCGTAAAAATAAACGTCGGGTACAAACTGATTTTAGTGATAAAAACTAAAAAGGACTCTTGCATGAACCGCTCTCTCCTTTTGCTCGCCTAATCCAACCTTTTGATGTCTTGGTTATACGATTTTTTATATGACTGAAAGTTACTCGACGTTTCTTTAATGAGATTTACTTCATTCAGATTTATTCATTCAGCTTCAACTATTGCCTTAGTGCTCAAGACTTTATTTCAGAAATTTTGCTTGTTGTATTTTGAACAATAAGACAGTACTGCCGTACAATCTTGGGCTATAAGGAATTTAACGTACGGTTATGCCACCTCTAAATCGTAGGGTATTAAATCAACTTATGTTTCTTTGTTAGTGATTATATATACATTCCATTACATAATACATAGGTTTTGCCCTTAACGACCCCAAATCGGTGAGCGCACGACGCCGCCTGTTTTACTGCTAATCGCATAACTTGAATTGCCAGCTAAAGAATGAATCACCAAACTGCTACCACTTTGACCGCTTACTTGCGAAAGCTTTGTGGGATAGACAGCATACTGTGCAGAAGGCGACAGACGCGCGGGCTCATCAAGTCCTGTCTCTGCTAGATTAACCACTTGCCTTGTAGCCAGTGTCATGACCGCCGCCTTACGACCATTAAGATAGGCTAAATACTGTCCATTCAAGCTCAGTTGCGGGCTGGCTGCATAGCCTGCGGTCGGTATCAATGTCGCCTTACCGGTAGCAAAGTGATAGCGATAAATACTGGGACGACCAGCGCGCACTTTGTCGCTGGTATAGACAAAGCTTTGCCCGTCGCTTGCGTAGCTTGGCTGCACTTCCGTGCTCGCTAAGGTCGTAAGCTGTTTGGTATGACCGTCACTTAAGCGCATCTCATAGATATCAGCATTGCCGCCGACGGTTGAGCTATAAAGCAGTTTTTGCCCGTCAGGCGAAAATGAGGCTGATAAGTTACTGCCCTCGGCATTGACGATTAGATTTTGGGTGTTGCTGTTGCGATCATAAATATAAATCTTGGGAGACTGGCGCGCGACTTGTTTGCTATAGACGAGCATTTGACCATCGGCAGACCACGCTGGCGCATAAATATAACCATTGAGCTGATCTATCAATTGGCGGTCGCTACCATCAGGACGAATACTATATAGCGTTGATATCTTTGCCGCGCCTGCTCCCTGCTCTTCGACATAAGCAATGTGCCCGTGCCGATCTATCGCTGGCATGCGCGCCGTCAGCGGATTACTCGCACTTGTATCAATAGGTGTTTTGGTTGCATGATTCGCTTTAGGCATCGTACTTGGCAACGTCTGACAGCCCGTTAACAAACTAAAAGCCGTTATCGCCGTGATGCCAGTTATTGTGCGTAGGTTGACAGATGATTTTTCTCCAAATATTTCTAACATAAATGACATCCAATAAAATACTGATAAATACAAAATGAGAGTTTTGATAAGGTTAAAAAGTTGATGGCATAAGAAATATCTTAATGGCTTAAACATTTGACCTTAGCGACTTATGACAGTGTAGCGGAAAGCGTCACGAATTTTAGATAAAAAAATGCCCCACTGCTTAGTGAGGCATTTTAAGTGATCAAATTTTAAAACGTTTATACTAAACGATTAACTTATTTAGAAACGGCTTTAAAATGAGCCACTTGATTACTATTAGTAATCGTCAAGATAGGCGTGTTATTGGCATTCTTATTAATGCTATATTTACCTTGTACCGTTGCAAGTGTCGTCGTATCAAAGCTGGCTTGTGGCTCAGGGCACGCCATCATTGTTGATAAAACATTACCGAGTACGACATTGCCATTTACCACACTATAGTTGGCACCCATATTATTGCAGGTATTGATAAAGCTCACGCGGTCATTACCGTTATCTTTAAAGAAATTAAGCGTCAATGGTTTGTTTGGATCAAAGAATAATTGGCTAACTTTGTCGCCATTGGTGCGCTTAGCATCGACAAGCTGCCAGTTATACGCTTGTAGGGCGTCAACAGTAATTGGCTGGGTCACAGGCGCGGTCACGCTAGGTGTGGTTTGGCAGCCGGCAGCAGCAAGTGTACCAACCGCAAGGGTAGCAGCCATCATCATTTTAGTCATGTTTTTCATATAAACTCCTAGAGGTTTCAAATATAAAAATAAAAGTGCAAAGGTAAAAAAATATTGTTTTTATCATATTAAGCAGCATTTTCTCAGGTTAATGCGTCCTGATTAATGTGCTTTGCTTAATATTTTTTTATCGTTAGTCTAAACAGTGAGGTTATTATGCCCATTTTTCATAAGCCTGTCATGATAGATTGAGTACCAATTACCGCTATATTTGTTCTACTTTATAGCTTTTTTGCTAACACACCTTGTTACAATACCTATTCCCTGCTAGTACTTCAGTTAAAAATACTCTTTAGGCCACTGAGTTTGTCATTTCACCGTTAAATACTTTTTATTTTTACCTAAAAATTAACATCAGATTTAATTGGGAGTTGCGGCCTTTTGTTGTTGCAAAGCGGCATAACCTGCCAAACGTTTACGTTCCGTCTCATTAAACAATTGCTGCTCTATTTGATTGATTTGGGTTTGTGCTTGTGCCTTATCGGCATTCTGACTTAGTAACTGCTGTTTTTGGGCTTGATACTGCTTAAAACGCTGATCAAAATGAGCATCTTGTTGATCGACCTGCGCGAGCCTTGCTGCTGCTGGCGCGCCAACCAACTCACGGCGCATATTGTATAACTCTTCAGCCGTTGCACCCTTGGCTTGTAGCTGCTCTGTACGAGTAATTAGCTCATTAAGATTGGCCTGCTGAGCGATATTGGCTTTGGTCGCATTATCAGGCATACGGCTAATATAATCTTGCTTTGCTGCTTCTTTTTGGGCGTCGGACATTTGCTTATCTTGGTTAATTTTGACCATCGCAATACTATAATCATCATATGCATCTTCTGCGCCAAAAAAGGCGGTTATAGTAGTTTTATCAAAGTGCTGCTGACGTAATTTTGCGACATCTTGCCGCTGCTGCGCCACCACATTTAAATCCAGCTCGCCATTTTTGGTCGCCTGTAGTTGCAGATTGCCATAACGTTTTTCTATAGCAGGAATTGCTTTAAGATAGGCGATATACTGGTCAAATATCTTCATCGCTTGGCTAGCTGCAGGCTCTGGCGTATGACTGCGGATATAACTCTCCACCCGCGCATAAATGACTGCTTCATCCTCTTCACCTAGCGCCGATAAAAAATAATCAAATAAGCGCCGTAGCCCTTCGGTGACGACCAACTGTTTGTTTTCATCAATGATAATCTCACCGTCGACCTCCGTTCCTTGCAAAGAGCGCGGTAGATTCTCAAGACCTGTGGTAAATTGAGAAGCGTCTTGCTTGGATAATGTGCCAACATTATTATTAACATTCGCCTCGTCTATGATGCTGGCATTAGCTTGACTATTCAGCGCTGTAGCCTCTGTTTGAGAAGAAGGTTTACCAGCATTATCGGGCTTAAACCACCAAATAGTCGCCACAACTAAAACGATTATCACGGCGATAATAATGAGCAAAAATGGTGGACGGCGATTAGTTGGCATAACGACACTATCTTATTTAATCAAGCGGTTGATAAGGAATTTACTATTCATAAAATGGCACAAAATAAAAGGGCCCGTTACATAGTGACCCTTTTATTTAAAAGTGGTTAATTTGCTAACTTATAAATGAGCTCTAAAACAAGCTTTAAAAAATAGCGGTGGTGTTCTAAAAAGTATGCTGGCGATAAAAGTCAATAAGAAATCTAAGCTAAGTTCTCTGATTCTATAAAGCTTTCAAGGCTTCAAAAATTGTTCAAATTTTAATCAGCATACTTTTTGACACACCACCAAAATAGCTTTATAAGTTGGCTTTTTTCAGGCGGTTAACCTGATCGCGATACAAGGTTTTAGGGTCTGGCTGTCCCCATGCCGTCAAGCCTAATACTTGATTTGATGAATCTAAATGGTTCATTTCATAGTCATCACGAATCACGTAGCCTAAACGGCTAGAGCAAGCAGAAACCAAACCATCATTGCTCTCACCATCAAAGGTGGTCCCAGTCAATGCTAAGAGATAATCACTGGGATCTAAGCCATTGGTCACTTGACCGATACCGCTAAAAGAGTAGTACTTGATACCGTTGACTTCAGTATTGGTAGGTTGACCACAATAACTGCTAGGCATAGCGGCTGGAAACTTGGCATTAAACTTCGCCGAAGATGTAGTAGATAGCGCCGTTACCGCCTCCCAGCCATCTTGCTCTTGTATCTCTTTAAAGCTGATACCTGAGCCGACGTCCATAAAGCCACCAACGAACTTAAAGAAGCCTAAAGCAATCTGAGAGCCTACGTTAAATTCACCTTCAGCATAGCCACTATTCGCGCTACCTTCCACGACTTGCTTAATAACCCAGTCGGCCATTTTTGAGCCTTGCTCGGGACTTGAAACCGCGGTCACGGAGGCAACGTAATTAGGCGCCACACCAGCGACATAACGAATATCGATACCGCCCATACTGTGACCAAATAAATTTACTTTGGGTTTACCTGAAATCGCTGTAATGGTTTTGATTTGTTGTAGCAATTGCTCACCGCGCACTTCACTGTTATTAACAGCGGAGGTCTTAGTGCTATAAACCTCACTGCCACCTGCCATCAAGGTTTCAGGAATGCCATAAAAGTAGTCAAGCACGCCAAACAGCTTCGTCCAGCCGCCAAGCCCATGCGCCATTACGACAGGATATTTGGTATCAGTATGTTTTGAGGTGAAAAATTTGCTATCGACCATCTTACAGCCGGTGGCATTGGCGCAATTATAAAATTGTCCCGCTGCTTGAGCAGAAGTGGTTTGTAAGGTCATGAGGAGCACACCGGCAGCAATAGCGCCAAGTGAAGGTAGAAAGGCACTGGGCATTATGGCAGCGCGCAGGCGAGATTTTAGAGTCATAACAACATCCTTGTTATTGTAAAATAAAAGCGTGAAGCCACTTTTATGTGGCTTATCTTTAACGTTTATTTTTTCACGCTTAGCTATTGCATCCTGCAGTAAGCGCTAAAAATCGTTGCCAATTCATTTAGCAAACAAAATTACCATACTTCTATCATCTACAACATTCAACTGTTTTTTGATATATGAGTCATATTTCCATGACTTTATAGTCACGTATCTACATATAGATAAGCTGAAACAGCTAATATCACTATAACGCTAGGGTTGATAAATGTGTACAAAGTTGCTAAGGGTTAGCAGAACAGCGACGCTTGCATTTATGGTATAATTGCCTACCTAAATTCTATAACTATAAGTACGACTATGATGACCAAAAAATCCCTTATCCAATCTCCTGAAGCCATAGAAAAAATGCGCGTGGCTGGTAAACTTGCCAGTGATGTCCTTGTAATGCTCGACGAGCACGTCAAAGTTGGCGTCAGTACCGAAGCATTGAACCAAATCGCTCATGACTATATTGTTAACGTGCAAGACGCGATTCCTGCGCCGCTTAATTATAACGGCTTCCCAAAATCTATCTGTACCTCAGTCAATCATGTGGTTTGTCACGGTATTCCAACCGACAATAAACTGCTCAAAGATGGCGATATCATCAATATCGATGTCACCGTGATTAAAGACGGCTATTACGGTGACACTTCGAAAATGTGGATTGTCGGTAATGGCTCTATCATGGCGCAGCGTATTTGCAAAGTGGCGCAAGATGCCCTTTATGCTGGTATGAGTGTGGTCAAAAACGGCGCGCGCTTGGGCGATGTCGGTGCGGCTATTCAAGAAGTGGTCGAGCCTGAGCGCTTTAGTATCGTGCGCGAGTTTTGTGGTCACGGTATCAGTAATGAATTCCATCACGAGCCGCAAGTCATGCACTATGGTAAAAAAGGCACAGGCTTTGAGCTAAAAACGGGCATGACTTTTACCATTGAGCCGATGATTAATCAAGGCACGTGGCAGACCAAGATTTTGCCGGACGAATGGACGGCGATTACTAAAGACCGCAAGCTGTCAGCACAGTGGGAACATACCATGGTGGTGACGGACAATGGCTGTGAAGTCTTTACCACACGCCCCGAAGAAGACTTAAGCTTTTTGACCCAGTAATACGTAAAAAGATCGCCTAGGCGGTCTTTTTTTTGCCTAAAAATTCAGGCATATTGGCGGTGCTATTTTTTGTTTTTCAGCGTGATATTTGCATTCACCCATTTTTTTAGCGCCTCTATTTACAACCTCTTAATCGGATACCCTTCATGTTTACTTGCGATGTCGCGACCATTGATTTGACACCTATGCCTCTATTATCAGACCATGGCACTACCACTGATAGCGCGACGTCGTTCAGTAATCGCGAGCAAAATATTTCCGAGCACAGTATTTCTAAGCACAGTATTTCCGAGATTGGTATTGCTGAGTGGCTACTCCAAATCAATGACGATATCAGCCGCGAGCTCGAACGCGGCGTCAATATTCGCCAATTGGTAGCAGCTCGTGCTTGCGTCATCGATGAATTACTCATTGCGTTGTTCAAATGGTTTGAGCTTGATAAAACGGACTTAGCCTTATTTGCCACTGGCGGTTATGGGCGCGGTGAGCTGTCGTTATATTCAGATGTCGATATTTTGCTGCTAACGCCAGACGAGATTACGGTTGATAATAAAGAGAAAATCGATAATTTAGTGGCGCTATTATGGGATATTGGACTTGAGCCCGCCCTATCGGTGCGCAGCGTCAGCGAATGCTTGGAAGCGGCGCTCGACCACACCGTTGCCAGTACTTTGTTAGAAGCACGGTTGTTAGTCGGCAATGAAGCATTGCAAGATGTGCCCCATAAAATCGTCAATACCCAGTGGTCACCACGTGATTTTTATGAAGTAAAAATCGCTGAAGCAAAAGCACGCTATTTGCAGCACAATGCCACTGAGTACAATCTTGAGCCTAACATTAAAACGGCGCCCGGTGGTCTGCGTGATATTCATATCATTGGCTGGGTGACCAAACGCTACTTTCGCGTCAGTAAGCTTTATGACTTGGTACAGCAAAACTTTTTGACCGAAAAAGAGTTCGATGAGCTTAACTTTGCCGAAGGTTATTTATGGCAAATCCGCCATTATTTGCATGAGCTGACTGGGCGCAATGAAAACAAGCTGCTGTTTGATTATCAGCGTGAAATTGCGCAAATGATGGGCTATGAGACGCAGCCTGACGACCAACCAAATGCCGCCGTTGAGCGCTTTATGCGTGATTATTATCGCTGTGCCATGCAGATATCGACGCTATCTGAGATGCTGACCAATCATTATTACGAAACCATTATTGAGCCGCAACTGCCGGATGAAGAAAGACCAAAAAAACATCCGATTAACGCCCGCTTTAACCGAGTCGGCGAACAGATTGCAATATCGCATCATCGCGTCTTTGCTCAGCACCCTGAGGCGATATTAGAGATGTTTTTGCTGATGGGTCAATACGGTATTAAAAACGTCCGTACCCATACCTTGCGTGCGTTAAAAATAGCGGCGCGCGGCATCGATCAAGCGTATAGAGACAACCCGTCGCATCAAGCGCTGTTTTTAGCCAATTTAAAAGAGCAAAACTATCTATTTCATCGCCTGCGTACCATGAATCGTTACGGCGTTTTGGGCAGCTATATCCCAGCTTTTGCGCAAGTGACTGGGCTCATGCAGTACGATTTATTCCATCGTTATACCGTTGATGCGCATACGTTATTTTTGATTCGTATTTTGCACCGCTTTACCGATCCGCGCTTTTTTGAGGACTTTCCACTGGTCAGCTCTATCTTTCAGCGTATCGAGCGCAAAGAGATTTTGGTGTTGGCGGCGATGTTTCATGATATTGCCAAAGGCCGCGGCGGCAATCATAGCCAGCTTGGCGAAACAGAAGCGATTGAGTTTTGTCTTGCTCATGGCATGAGTGCTGCGGACGCGCATTTGGTCGGCTGGTTGACGCGCTATCATTTGCTGATGTCGATGACAGCGCAGAAAAAGGATATCTCCGACCCAGAAGTGGTGACGCTATTTGCCGATTTAGTCGGCAACGTCACTCATTTAAACCATCTGTACGTCCTAACGGTCGCCGATATGAATGCCACCAACCCCCAGCTTTGGAACAGCTGGCGCGCGACTTTGATGAAGCAGCTGTATTCACAAACACGGCGTATCCTGCGCGCTGACATTGACGCCCCAACCAACCGCCAAGACATGATTAAAGCCACGCGCAAACAGGCGCTGGCGATGCTTGATAATGTCGATAATCAGCATATGAATCGCGATGAGGTTTTAAGGCTATGGGACGACTTGGGCGATGAGTATTTTTTGCGCGAGATTGCAGAAGATATCTTGTGGCATACCGAAGCCATTTTAAACCATCCGCCCATCGGCCGCGCCTCCGATGCCAATAGCCAACCCTTAGTTGTGTTACGTGAGCATCGCGAGTTGGCACTTGATGCGGTGCAAGTGTTTGTTTATACGCAAGATCAGGTCAATTTATTTGCCGTTACCATGGCGGTGTTTGATCAGATGAATCTCGATGTTTTGGATGCGCGTATCATTACCGCGACGCGAGATTTTGCCTTAGATTCCTACGTGCTGCTCGACCGCAGCGGTACGCTATTGGTTGATACAGACAGCCAACAAGAGCTTAAACAGCGCTTAATCGACGCCTTTAAAAATCCGACGGTGCCCAAGCTTACCAATAGAAAAATGCCGCGCCAGTTGCGACATTTCGATGTTGCTACGACGATTCACTTTGAGTTTAATGAAGCCTCAAATCAGCATATCATGAGCTTAGAGACGCTTGATCAACCAGGCTTACTTGCCCGCGTTGGTCAGGTGTTTTTACAACAACAAATTGAAGTGCATGCCGCTCGTATTACCACGTTAGGCGAGCGCGCAGAAGATATGTTTTACATCAGCGATCAAAACGATCAGGCATTGTCGGCGGATAAACTTGAGGCATTAAAGGCAGCATTGATAGCAAGCCTGAGCATTCGTAACGATGGTTAATTGCTATATAACTGCTTATGTTAGAAGTTAATCGTTAGAAGCTAAATTATAAATACGAAAAACGCTTTATCGTTAACCTTCAACGATAAAGCGTTTTTTTAAGACGAAATATCAACGATAGCTTTTGACCAAATATTTATAAGCTACTTATATTAAACGCATACTTTATAAGACGCTTTTATAGATCATCTCGCTTGCCATCTCTTTAAGCTCCTCATCGGCAAGCTCCAACGGCAAAATCTCTGCTTCTACCTGCTGCTGCCCAAGCATCAAGCGCCCAGCGTCTACCTCTTTTTGTAGCAGACGATGCAAACTGGCCAAATGAAATTCGCCGTCGTAGTACTCAAAGATTTGCTGTAAGGAAATCGGGGCTTTGGCATGCACATCATTATAAAGCGTGTCAGCGGCCAAAATAGTCATCTCGTTAAGCGCTTCTTCACGCAAGACATCGACTTGATTGATCTTATTTTGTAAATGCGTGGCCATACGGCCCTTAAAACCCAACATGACGATAAAAATCAGCGTCTGTATCACAAACAAACCCATGTACTGCCATAAAGGCAATGAGATGTTTGACAGTTTGCTCAGGAGCATAAGCACCATCGCCACCACCACATAGCTGACCAATTGCCAGAGCAGCCACATCATAAAGCTGTTATCGCCAAACCAAAACATCTGCCGCTCTTTTAACAGCGTCAACTGCTGCCGCGCCTGCCACCAATTGTGCTCGCGCTGTTTTAGTTGCTCGTATAGCTCAACACGCTGGCTACCCTCAAATTGTTGCACATTGATATCTTTAGCGCCACGCTCATCGGTTTTTAAAACACTAGACATATCAAGTTTCCTTAAAATAAGCGGCCGTTTTTACGGACAGTTATTTTTTGCTTGGTTAATAAATGACGCTATTTTAATTTTATCTATACTTAATCGCATGATTAAAATTGGCCAATCTCAATAGAGGTTACCGTCTAAAAAACAAGCGCTATGCGAGGTTATTTACCGTATAAATTGCTTTAAGTGCTGGTTTTAACTCAACAATAAACCGTTTGAGAAGAAAAAAGACAAAAAATAAGAGAAGTGCTACACTGCTCAAATGTAATTTTTCTTTATCACTTTATTATTAATTGTCTATTATAGTTAGCCTACCTATGAATCACAACTTGACGACTCTGCACCCTTATCCGTTCGCTAAGATGGCGACTTTACTCGCGGACAGTACGCCAGCCTATAACTATAGTGAAATTAAGCTCGGTATTGGAGAGCCAAAACACGAGCCGCCAGCATTTGTGTTGGACGTCCTACGCGAAAACTTGGACAAAATAAGCCAATATCCAACCACCAACGGGCTGTTTGAGCTGCGTCAAACCATCGCTCACTGGTTAGAAAAGCGCTTCTTTCTCAATCATCTCGACCCGCATAGCCAAGTATTGCCAGTCATGGGTACACGCGAGGCGATTTTTAGCTTGGTGCAAGCGGTTATTGACCATCCACAAACCGAGTTGTCCGAAGACGAAGCCAATCAACTGGCGGCTCATAATCAGCCAAGCGCGCAGCCCTTGCAAAAAACAGATGAAGCACCAACGATTGTGATGCCCAATCCGTTTTATCAGATATACGAGGGTGCTGCCATACTCGCGCAAGCGACGCCGTACTTTATGCCTTGCAGCATCGATAATGATTTTAAAGGTGACTATCGCGCGGTACCGAGGGACGTTTGGACGCGCACGCAGCTATTGTTTGTCTGTAGCCCAAACAATCCAACCGGTTCCGTCATGACCATGGACGATTGGGAACACTTACTGCGTTTGTCCGACCAGTACGGCTTTATCATTGCCAGCGATGAGTGCTATAGCGAGCTGTATTTTGACAGCGCGCCGATTGGCCTGCTGCAAGCTTGTGCAGCGCTCGGTCGCCATGACTTTAAAAACTGTGTGGTATTTCACTCTTTATCCAAGCGTTCAAACTTGCCCGGCCTGCGTTCAGGCTTTGTCGCCGGTGACGCCAATATTTTACAGCCTTATTTGCAATATCGCACTTATCAAGGCTGCGCGATGCCAATACCGCATCAGCTGGCATCTATCGCTGCTTGGGAAGATGAAAAGCACGTGGCGCACAATCGAGCGCTTTATCAAGAAAAATTCGCCTTATGGATGTCAGAGCTTGGCGAATTGCTTGATTTACGCATGCCAGAGGCGGGTTTTTACTTTTGGGTAAAAGTCCCTGAGCAATTTAATGGCGACGACGAAATCTTTGTCAAAGCTTTGTATGAGCAAGCAAATATTCACGCGCTGGCGGGGCGTTATCTGTCACGCGAGGTCAATGGTAAAAATCCTGGGCAAGGTTATGTGCGTATTGCCTTGGTTGCTAGCGTTGAGGAAAGCCGCGAAGCCATCAATCGTATCCGTCAATTACTTGGCGCTTAACTTGCCGCTGAAACAACATTTTTTAAAACTGAGTTTAAAAACCTGTCTCAAACATTGGCCAGGAAATCTAAGTATTAAACAATAAATAACACCTCAATATTCAACATAGTATCAGAGAACCGTACATAACCACAGTATCATCGTGGTTATATGCGGTTTCTTGCTATCTTGCCGATTAAACAATGCTATAGTAGAAACAACGCGACACTTTTTTATATCCCCTTATCACTCATAAAATCCCTTTTTCCAAAATTTTACTAAATATGCCATCAAGGATGATGCCATGCCCCATCTTGATTTTACCCAGCCACCTTTTGACGTATTAAGCGCGGCTGAACGTCAAAGTATTAGAAAAAATACCCAAATCCGTTATCTTGCTAAAGATGAGCGTTTATCTGCTGATGATTTAAGCTATTTTTATGTGGTCATTAAAGGACAAATCGAGCAGCTGCTTGCTGGCGAGTTCGTGGCGACGTATTTGGGTAGCAATCATACCGACCATCTAAATAGTAATGATTGGTTTGACAGTCGGCGGTTGCCAAAAACGTTTATAGAAGAGGATAACGAAGCAGCCACTTTCATACCTATAAAAAGTACCGTACCTATAAACAATGACAAACCCAAAAATGAAAGTGACATATCGCCCTACGAATTTCGTGCGATTGAAGACACCCTGCTGCTGCAAATCAATGGCACAACCGTTGACAAAATCAGTGCCCAGAATCATTTGGTGCGCCAATTACTCTCAGAAGATTTACCTGAACGATTAAAAGCATTGCAGCAGCGGCGAAGCGGGCAAAGCTTAGATACTAGCTCTCATGGCTATAATGAGCAGCAAGAAGTGCAGCAAATCATGATGCAGCCAGTGATTGATGTCAGCCTATTGCCGGTGCATATCATTGATGCCACCAGCAGCCTCTATGAGGCGGCGCATATCATGACTAAAGCTGGGCTTAAGCATGTGTTGGTGCGACCGCTCGACCAATCACACCTTGCTGAAAAGCAAACATTAGATAATGATTTAAAAACGGATTTAGACCAAAACTTAGACCTAAATTTAGGCAACAACCTAGATAGCAGCTTAGTTACTGATAGCGCTAACGGCCAAATTCCCAACAACTATTCTGGTCGTACGTTAGGTATTTTAACCGATACCGATATCTGCCGCGCAGTGAGTGAGCAGCAAAACCCTGCGACGACGCCTTGCCAGCGTTATGCAAGCTTCAATCTGCGCACCATTGATGCGGACGATGAGATTGGCGATGCGCTATTAACCATGACGCGCTACCGTATCCATAGGCTGCCGGTGATTGATGCCAACGGCAAGGTTGCAGGCGTGCTTGGGCAAAGTGATATGCTCGCTCATATTGGTCATCATTCGCAGCTGATTAGTCTGCAGATTGAACAGGCAAAAGACTTGCCGAGCTTAGCTACCGCGGTTGAGCTTATCGGGCGCTATATTCGCGCGCAGCACCAAAACGGTATCAAAGTCGGTAATGTCAGCCGTATGGTACAGACGCTTAATGCGCAAGTTTTTACCAAACTGTGGCAACTTATCGTACCTGATGAAGTGATGGAAAATACTTGCGTCATCGTCATGGGCTCAGAGGGTCGCGGCGAGCAAATCATGCGTACCGACCAAGACAATGCGCTGATTATTCGTGATGGTTATAGCCATTCTGACTTAGCTCAGTTCGCTGAAACCTTTAACCATCATTTAGCAACTTTGGGTTATCCGCTGTGCGATGGCAATATCATGATGACCAATCCGATGTGGCGGCAGCCGCTCAAACAGTTTAAAGCGCAGATTAGCTTATGGTTTAGAAATACCGACCCGATACATAGTATTTATTTGTCGGCCATATTTGATGGCGAATATGTCTGCGGCGATGAATCGCTACTGACGAGTGTGCGCGAACATTTAAAAATTGCCCATCGCCAGTCAGACCTGATGTTTGTCCGCCAGTTCGCCCGTGCCGCTTTACAGTTTGGCGATGTCGGTCAATGGTGGCAAAAGTTTGTGCCGCTCCTTGGCGGTAAAAAAAGCGCCTACGATATCGATCTTAAAAAAGCCGGTATTTTTCCGCTGGTGCATGGCATTCGTACTTTAGCCTTAGAAAACGATATTTTTGATGCGCCGAGTAGTAAAGGACGCCTTAAAGCCTTGGTGCAAGTGCGCGCCTTAAACCAACAGCGCGCTGACACTTTGCTTGAAGCATTAGAGTTTTTTATGGCGCAGCGTTTGTCAGTGGCGCTATCAACAGATGATAAGCATGCGCGGCAAGTTGATCCGACCACTTTATCGGCACTCGAGCGAGACTTATTAAATGAATGCCTGGCCGTGGTCAAAAGCTTTAAGGGTCAATTAAGTCGCCATTATCAGCTAGAGTTTAATTAAAATAAATAAGTCAGTTGATAAGAACGCTGCGCGCAAAAATAAAAGGGAGCAAAAATAAGATGCGTTGGCTAAAACAGTTATCTTCTCATTGGCAAAAAAACCATTTGCAGCGCCCTGAGCTGGCATCGATGTTTAATACACCTTTGGCTGATAAATGGGTCGCGATTGACTGTGAGATGACAGGACTCAATCCAAAAAAGCATCACCTGCTATCTATCGCTGCCATTCATATCAACGGCGATAGCATTGATACGGGTAACGGTCTGCATTTGGTTTGTCGGCCGCCAGTGATGCCTGATCGTGATACCATTGTGATTCATGGGCTGCGTACTGCCGATGTTGAGCATGGTATGAGCTACGATGAAATGCTGGCTTTAGTACTGCCTTTTATAGACAATCGACCGCTAGTTGGGTTTTGCCCGCAGATAGATACAGGTTTTTTGAACCCTTTGGTCAAGCGCTATATGGGCACCACGCTACCGAACCAAGTTATTGATATACGGCAATTATACATTCGGCGTATGGGCGATCGTACGCAGGGTATTCCTAATCAATCACAGCATTTGACCAATATTTTAGCGCATTATGAGATCCCAGAGCTCGGCACACACGATGCTTATAACGATGCCATCATGACAGCCATGGCATTTTTGCACCTACGCCAACGCTGATACTACGTGAAAATAGCAACTCATGTTACCATAGGCTGTTTTTGCCACCTGATGATAGACCGCTCATGCTACCCACTTCTAAAACTCATAACCGCCCTACCGTCTTCGCTAAATTAGCGCCTTTTTCTAAGCAACCATATACGCTCAATAAGCCTGCTCACTACCTAGTATCGCTGACCTTATTTGCGAGTGTTTTGCTAACGCCGCTATGTGCGCAAGCGGTTTTACCAGAAGCGATTCAGACAGCGCTTACGCGTGCAAACTTAAATGCGACCGATATTAGTATTGTCATCACCCCAGTCGGTGATAAAACTGCGAGCCGCTTACCTGCGCCTATTCAGGTGATTGATAGCCCTAAAGCCGCTAATCAGCCTGAATCGCTAACTACATATAGTGCTGCCGCAGAGCCTAACGGCATCCAAAAACAAACGACTCAAAATAGTAATACTAATGCTAAAGAAATAACGGTACATCAAAGCACTTTAGTGACGATTGAAAAACAGACGATTAAGCAACATGCAAGACAGCTGCATGCTTATACCGATGACCCTTATACCTATCAAAGTATAGAGAGCGTGCCACCGCTACTGCCCGATGACGCTTTAAAACCCGCTAAAAGTAGTAATGAAAATGAAAGCAGCAAAAACAATAACGACAAATCGACTGCTCATAATCCCGCTATCAAAATTTCGTTTTCACCGCTATTAAGCCATCAAGCCGATATTGCGCGCACGCCTGCCAGCACCATGAAACTGGTACCAAGTTTTATCGCCTTAGATACGTTGGGCGCTGACTTCGTTTGGCATACTCGTGTCTATCATACTGGTATGATCATTGGCGATACGCTCTATGGCGATTTGGTTATTCAAGGCAGTGGTGATCCAAAAATGACCCACGAACGCTTACAGCAACTGCTTTATAAAGTGCAAACGGCTGGTATCCGCCATATCAACGGCGATATCATCGTCGATAGTAGTGTCTTTAAAAATGTTACCAAAGACCCTGCAGCCTTTGACAACTCGCCGCTACGTCCTTACAACGCCAGCCCCGATGGTTTTTTGGTCAATTTTAGCAGTGTCGGTATTCAGAGCTATCCGCTAGACAATACGCGCGCCCAGCTAACCTACACACCGCAATTGACAAATTATCAATTGCCAAGCATGATAAATATGCGCTCGGCTGCGTGCGGGCAAGCGCGCTATAGTATTGCGCCGCAGTGGCAAGCGGCACAATTAACGCTCAATAGCAATTTACCAGACAGCTGCGGCGAACATGCTTTTTATGTTGCCTATCCTGATGCCAAAGATTTCGCCGCCCGTGTCATTGCCTCTAAATGGCAAACGCTTGGCAATACCTTAAGCGGTAAAGTCATCGCTCAAGAAACGCCTTATCATGCCAATAAAATTGCTAATAAACAGAAAAAATCGTCACATGGTTTGGCAGCGATTGCCATGTCGCCCTTGCCCATTGTCAGCTATCCTTCTTTAAACCTTAAGCAGCAGATTTATGATATCAATCACTTCTCTAATAACGTGATGACCGAGCAAGTAGCGCTTTCTATTGGCGCTTATAAAACAGATGTGAATAAAAAAGACACGCATAACGAAAGTATTTATAAGCAAGGCACTGATACCTATAAACTGCTTAATAATCAAGCAACCAGCTTATATCAATTTGATCAGCCAACCGCGACCGACTATCCGCAAGCGCTGCAATCAATCAATCGATGGTGGCAAACCAACTTGACTAGCCCGCCGCCGCATTTGACCAATGGCTCAGGACTCTGCCGCGACTGCAGCATCAGTGCCGCCAATCTAAGCGAGCTGTTGACCTACGCCTACAACCAACCGAGCTTTGATGCTTATGTGAGCTCACTAGGCATTGCTGGCGTCAGTGGCACCATCAGCGCCCATAGTGACCGCTTGCCAAAATCGCAAGCCATCGGCCGCGCTTGGATAAAAACCGGCACCTTAAATAATGTCACCTCGATGGCAGGCTATGTCAAAGGTTTGTCTGGGCAAGATTATGTGGTGGTCGGACTGATTAATACAGATCATGCGCTTAATGCCTATACTGCCCGTACCGTATTAGATAGCATGTTAGATTGGACAGCACAGCATTGATAACAATATTAATATCGTCAATATTGTTAAAAAATAATAGTAAACAGCTCAATGCTTAATATATTTTAGCAACTTATGCTTTACCCTTTATAAAGGTTATTTTTATGGCACGCAAACCAATGCAACTTAGCAAGCGTCTTAGTTCAGCAAAAGATACTCAAACAGCGGGCAATACTTCTGACAATCCAAACTTAATGTCGCCTAAAATGGCGCCATATATCGGATTCTTTGCGGTTGGTTATGTTTTGGCCAGCGCCATATTTATGATGGTGCAAACCAAATTTGCCCTAAACTCACAGCTGGTCACTGTCGTATCCATCATCGTCGGCGCTTATATCGCGGTGCATAAATTTATTAAGCATCAACAGCGCGCGCTAGATAGAAAAGAAATCAATCGCTTGATGTTTGGCGGCGTTGCGGTAGTTTGGCTACTTACCATGGTTTATTTCTTAGGTATCTGGTTTTTCTTATTTGATGCCGTGAGCCGTGAGGTATTAACCGAGATGGCTATACAGCGACCGCTACCGCTGCTTTCGGCATTGGTGATGATATTGGTGTTGAGCTTAGTCAGCGCCCGTCTTAGTATCTTATTGATCAACCGCCTCCTTAATCCTAAGCAGAGCCGCTAATCGTCAAGCCCTTTGAGTGCCTGCCATTATTGAATGCCTATAGAGACAACCTCATACAAACTTTTTGCCCTATTAATGATGAAATTCCGTTACGCTGTTTGTAGCCAAACCCTATTTGCTAGCGACAAAACAGCGGACGGTATTTTATGATTAATAGGAGCCCAGATAATGGACATGCTGCTTTTTGACAATATAGAAAAACTTGGGCGCATTATCTTAACAGCGGTCATGGTTTATGCGTTAATTGTGTTAATTACCAAAGTATCTGGCAAACGCTCAACCTCGCAGCTCAATAACTTTGACTGGATTGTGACGGTGATGATTGGCTCTTTGAGCGCCAGTACGATTTTACTCAAAGAAATCCCGTTTATCGAGGGCAGCGCCGCTATCGTGACCTTGTATTGTTTACAGTTTTTAGTGACTAAATATGCTTCTGTCTCAGCCAGTTTTAGTCATCTTATTTTATCGGAGCCGCGGATTGTTTTTTATCAAGGGCAATTCTTACCAGATGCCATGCGTGCTGAGCGCCTAACGCGTCAAGAGCTAGAAAGCGCGATGCGTTCTGAAGGGATGAATAGTTTTGATGATATCGAAGCCATTGTTTTTGAGTCAGATGCGACATTGACGATTATTCCAAAACCTACGCCCTCGGATAGTAAAAACGACGAGCAACAGAGTGATGACGGCGTATCAGAAACCATCAAGCCGCTAATGTCAAATGATGATTAGGAAAGATGCTCTAAGCGCTTTAAGATGATAGCGTTTTAAAATAAAAGCATTGAGTTAAAATCTAAAATTTAAAACATGAAAAAAGGACAGCACATATCAATCTGCTATCCTTTTTGTTTTACAAGCTTGCTTTATAAATTTGCTTTTATAAGAGCACTGGCAAAAACTACTTAATGCGTTGCCACGTTTGCGAGCGACCAAAGACAGGTGTACCGACATAACCGCGCAGTTTTAAGCTTTGGCCATTATCACTCAAGGTTAGCTTACCAGAGTAAGTTTTTCCTGATTCAGGGTCGACCAGCTTACCGTCACTCCACTGGTTATTACCATCGGCCTTTAAGCCTGACAATATTTGTAGGCCTTCAACCGGTTTGTTTTTTAAGCTGCCAGGGCATTTGGTACAAAGCGCGTCTGCCTTTTCTTTATTCAATACTTTGATGATTTTTCCTGAAACTTTACCACCGCTTTCGGTCAATTGAATAACGGCTTTTTTCTCGCCAGTTTTATCATCAATGGTTTGCCACTGCGTACCGTTTAAAGAAGCAGAAAACACAGAGGTTGAGAGTAGCGCACCTGCGCTAAGTGCTAATAGTCTTGATATAGTACGGTTCATGAACGACTCCTTTCGTTTAAAAAATGTTGCAAACTATCTTATGCTCTATCAAAAAGACGGTACAGGGTTGCTGACGCTTTTTTTACCATTCAACGATAAATACTAGTTAACAATAAGACCATGTAACGATAAAAACCGTAAGCATAACAAAGAACAACTGTTGGTCAAATGCTAGTAAAGCATAAAAAAATACTTTGTAAAAGGTCTGTTTGTTACAATATCTTAAGCGCAGAATTTTTTTGTTGCATTTAACCCATTATAAAAGTGGTCTATATTATGAAAGTAAGAATATTGAGTGTTGGAAATAAAATGCCCAAATGGGTACAAACCGGTTTTGATGAATATTTTAAGCGTATCCAGCCCATGCTTAATACTGAAATCGTAGAAATTGCCGCCGCTAAACGCGCCAAAAACCCCTCAGACGCCAATTTGGCGCAGTACCGTGAGCAAGAAGGTCAAGCGATATTGGCCACTCATGCTGCGGCTGGACGCGAGCAATTATGGGTGCTCGACGTAAAAGGTAAAATGCTCTCAACCGAACAGCTGGCTGAAAAACTGGCTGATGGCATGCAGCAAGGCGATGATATTGCGTTGGTCATTGGCGGCGCTGACGGCGTATCGCCAGAGGTATTGGCAAAAGCAGATGTGAAATGGTCGTTATCGGCGCTGACGCTGCCGCATCCTTTAGTGCGCGTGGTATTAATGGAACAGCTGTATCGCGCCATGAGTATCAATCACAACCATCCTTATCATCGCGGTAATTAAAACCTTTATAAAAACAGTCATTTGCTATAAAAATCAACTATGCCCTATCAAAAATAATGGCGACGCGTCATGGTAAAACGGATTGAAATATAGGCGCGCGCCCTAATAAATGCACCATGAAACATCCTAAACCTGCGACACCTAAAGCCATGACCGCTGCCTCGCAACATAAGAGCGAGCGTCAAAATACAACAACATCCAAGCCCGCGCCCATTACCTCAGCGGCTGCTTGGACAGGCACGCCTGCGCCCATTACCTCAGCGGCTGCTTGGACAGGCACGCCTGCGCTAGCAAGTGCTATAACGCCATCAAAACAGGCTAAACTGCCCGCATTATTTATTTCGCACGGCGCTCCGACGCTCGCCATCGAACAATCGGCAACCACCAGTGCGTTGGCACGTATCGGTCAAAACTTGCCCAAACCGCGCGCCATCATCATTATGTCAGCGCACTGGCAGTCGGCTAAGCTTGAAATCAGCAGCAATCCGCGACCAAAGACGTGGCATGATTTTTCTGGCTTTGCGCCCGAACTCTATGAGTTGCAGTATCCAGCAGCCGGCCAGCCAGCGCTTGCGGAGACATTGGCCCAGCAGCTAACGGCGCGTGGTATTACCTGCCGTGTAAACCCTTTACGCGTCAGTGACCACGGGGTTTGGGCGCCGCTTTTACACCTGTATCCTGAGGCTGATATACCCATCGTGCAAATATCCTTGCCACGCCATTATGACAGCATCGCTTGCTATCAGTTGGGCGCGCAACTGGCGCAATTGCGTGCCGAGCAAATCCTTTTGATTGGCTCGGGCAATATCACCCACAATTTACAGGCATTACGTTGGCAAGCAGAGAGTATCGATGAGACCGCCAAAGACTTTAAAGTTTGGCTGCTGCAACAACTAAAAACGGATATTCCAAGCGCTTTAGATTGGCAGCAATATCCTAATTATCAAAATGTACATCCAAGCGATGAGCACCTATTGCCATTATTTTTTGCTTTAGGTGCCGGTCAACGCGTCTCTGTGGTGCATCAAAGCATGGCGCATCACAGTTTGGGTATGGATATTTATCGCTTTGATTAGTGCTTATCTACTACAGCCCCTAAACTTTTAATCAAAGCGTTTTTGCTAATCTCTACTTTTTAATATAGAAGTTATCAAAACTCTTTCATCATATAAAACTATTTCTCAAAAGCCGGTTTGGTAAACATGCCAGCACGCTCCATCTCGCCTGCGATACTAAATAGCGTCGTTTCATCATTCATGCGCCCGATCAGCTGCATCCCAATCGGCAGACCTTTTTTACTCATACCAACAGGTAACGACATTGCTGGTAAGCCGGTGACATTACCCAAGATAGTAAAGCCCATTTTACCAAGTACTGGGGCGCTGAGCTTTTCAATCATACCTGAGCTAAAAGCAAATCTGCCCATGTTAATGCCTTTATTGAGCAGGCCTGCGCTGCGCATCAGTGTTTCATCCATACGGCTTGGCGGTAGTACGCCATGCTTGACCGCAGGCGTTGGCACGGTCGGGCATAAAATCATATCGTACGTCTCAAGCAGCAAACCTGTTTGGTATTGGCTATCGTGCCAGCCATGCTTAGCGTGGGCTAAATCAACGGCGGATAATGAGCGCCCAAGCATCGCCATATTATAAGTCTGCGGCTCAAGGTTTTGGATATGCTGCGCGCCGTAACAACGCTCGATATTATCAATGGTAAAAGCGGTATGGGCACAGACCACCACTAAAAAATCATGCCAAAATTGCTCAATATTAATATTTGGCTCAGCTGGGACCACACGATGACCCATGGCTTCTAGTTGTTTCGCGGTTTTTTCTAATACGGCAAGTACTTCTTTATCGACCTCGGTATTGGCAACCAATGGCTGTTGATGCAGGGCGATGGTTAATTGCCTTGGCGCGCGCATGGCGGCTTGCAAAAACGTGCCGTCGGGCGGTGCAATGACGTAAGGCGCGCCGATTTCTGCGCCGCTTGTCGCATCAAGCATCGCCGCGCTATCACGCACACTTCGCGTAATTACATGGTCAGCGACCGCCCCTTCCCAGCCCTCGCCAATTTTTGGGCCCATAGGGTTACGGCCTCGACTAGGCTTAAAGCCAAACACGCCGCACCATGCCGCTGGAAAGCGTATCGAACCACCGCCGTCACCTGCGCCTGCCATTGGCACGATACCACTTGATACCGCTGCGGCACTACCGCCCGATGAACCACCAGAGCTATAGCCTTTTTTAAAGGGATTGTGCGTGACGCCATGAGCTTTGGGCTCAGTAGTGATAATCAAACCAAATTCTGGCGTATTGGTTTTGCCAAAGGTATTGACGCCAGTGGCTCTCATACGCTTAACGATTTCGCTGTCGCTTTCTGATACGATATTGACGCTGCGACTGCCCATGGTAATTGGCTCATCGGCAAAATGAAACGACAGGTCTTTGAGCAGATAAGGGACGCCGTTAAAGACGCCTGTTGGCAAGCCTTTTTCTGCAGCAGCATAAGCACGCTCATCAAAGCGGTGGATAATGGCGTTTAATTTAGGATTGAGCGCATTGGCTTGATTCACGGCGGCATCTAACAATTCTTTGGCACTGACTTCCCCTGCATTCACCAGCGCTGCCAACGCTAATGCATCGTACTGGGTATATTCTTTAAACATAACTGACCGTCCTTGGAGAGTGACAGATTTATACTTTTTTAAATTGATGCTTATTCTTTTATAAACACTCACCAGTTTAGTATAAAAAATGACGATTTATAATCGATATACAAACTCATTGGTCATTCAGACGATGACAGTATTCTTTTCCCATAAAAAAAGACGAGCCACGTTCGTTACTCGTCTTTTTTTATGGGAAATCTATTAATTTTTACATCAACAGCTCGCGCTTACCACTTTTGCCCATAGAGCTGACCAAGCCAGCCTCTTCCATCGAGTCAACGATACGCGCCGCGCGGTTATAGCCGATGCTAAATTTCCGCTGGATACTAGATGCTGATACTTTACGCGTTTCCATTATAAAAGCCACGGCATCATTATATAAATCGTCATCTTCGCCAGAGGCATTTGCGGCACTACCGCCGCCACTGGGACTCGATAGCTCAAAGTTGCCGGCCATATTATCAATATAATCGGGTGCGCCGCGTTCACGCCATGCATCACAGACACGGTTGACCTCTTCGTCACTGACATAAGCACCATGGACGCGGTCGGGCTCAATTTGCCCAGGGCCTAAGAACAGCATATCGCCGTTACCAAGCATGTCTTCTGCGCCCCCGCTATCCAAAATCGTCCGCGAATCCACTTTTGAGTTTACTCGGAGCGCAGCACGCACTGGGATATTGGCTTTAATCAAACCCGTGATAACGTCAACTGACGGACGCTGAGTGGCAAGCATTAAATGAATGCCAGCCGCGCGTGATTTTTGTGCCAAGCGGGTAATCAGCTCTTCGGCTTGCTTACCGACTTGCATAATCATATCAGCAAACTCATCGGCGACAATAACAATCATCGGTAAGGTTTTAAGCTTTGGCGCTTGGCTAATACTGACGCTGTCATTGGGACGCCATAAGGGATCAAGCATCGGATTCCCAGATTTTTCAGCAGCGATGACTTTTTTATTAAACTCGTTAAGTTTACGTACCTTGAGCAAACTCATCAGCTGATAACGGCGCTCCATCTCTGCCACGCACCATGACAAGGCGCTGGCCGCTTCGGTCATATCAGTGACCACAGGTGTGAGAAGATGCGGAATATCATTATAGTTGGCAAGCTCGAGCTGCTTTGGATCAATCAAAATCATACGCAGCTCATTTGGCGTATATTTGAGCAGCATCGACAATAGCATCGAGTTGACCAAGACCGATTTACCAGAACCTGTCGTACCAGCAACGAGCATATGCGGCGCGCGCGCAAGGTCGGTGATAATCGGCTTACCGCCGATATCTTTACCCATCGCCATGCTGATTTGCGCTTTGGGGTCTTTAAATTTTTCCGTATTTAGTAGCTCAATCAACCGCACCATTTCGCGCTTTTTATTGGGCACCTCGATACCGATATACGGCTTACCCGGAATGACCTCGACCACCCGCAACGACGCCATCGATAGCGAACGTGCCAAATCGCGTGAAATGCCCGTCACCTTGCTGGCTTTAACGCCAGGCGCAAGCTCTACTTCAAAGCGCGTCACCACAGGGCCTGGAATGGCATTGACCACGTTTGCTTTGACGTTGAATTCTTGCAGCTTAATCTCTAACAACTCTGACAATTGCTCGAGCTCAGCGATGGTATAGCTTGGCTTACGGTCAGGGTCTGGCTTATCTAAAATCGACAGCTCTGGAATCGGTGTCAGGCTACTACGATAAGCGGCGGTTTGCATCGAGCGTGATTTTTGACTAAAAGCGGCATCATCACTAATATGCGGCATCACCGGCAGATTAGTGTCGTCAGCTCGGCTGTCATCTTCTGGCACCATGTCAGTAATATGATTACTGCTATCACCCTCTGGCACCGCAAAGCTTACGGTCGGTTTAGTGGCCGCCGGAGCAATATTGGTCACCGAAGTACCAGTGTCCACCGTTGGTGCTAATTTAGGATTGGCAGGCGGCGTATTGGTCGGCGTCATGTCAACGATTTCACTGATTTCATCGGCTGGAGCAGCGTTACCTGCTTGCCAGTCTTTCGTCACTGCGTGTTGAGTTGACAGCACTTCATGTTGGGTAGAAGACTCAGAGTCATCGGTAAACTCAGAGTCTTCGATAGACCAACTTTCAGAGAGATCATCTATTGAGTCATCAATGCCATTATCAAATAAATCCTCTGCTACCTTTTGCTCCTCGGCGAAAGAAGTCTTTATTACTGGCGCTTCAACGATAGTTTCATCTTGCTCTAACTCAGATGCTAATGGCACTGCTGCATGTTCGGCCAACCACGCATCTGCTAAGTGATTAACTGCTGAGCTATCAATTGCTAAGCTATCAACTGCTAAATCAACGCTTTCTGTTATTTCATCTTCATCATTAATATCATCGAAAGCATTAGACGTAGCAGCAGATTTAGCGAGGGTTGAGGTGTTTGTAGCAGCAGTATCATAACCAAACGTCTCTTGCTCAGCCATTGCTTCACGCGCCAACAAATCATCAACCGTATCGGCATCATTCCAAGCAAAACTTGGTTCAACTTTGCGTGCAGGCGCCATCACAGGATTTGCGACAGGCGCTGAGGGTTGCTGTTGGTTAACATGACTAAAATTGCTTACATTAGCTGAAGCTGTTTGTAATTGCTCATCTTGCGCTGCGCTATTCGTTGCCGTTTGTGCCACTGCTGCTGCCGCTGACATAGACGCTTTAACGCTAGCACCAAGACCTGACGTCGCTAAAAACTCTTTCAATACGTTGTTAAAGCGACCACTTTTATCGGCGGTTTGAGCATGATTAGCATGGTCAGTAGCTGGCAAATCGAGTGGTAACTGCTCAAAGCCCTGCGCCGCTTTTGCATCGCTCACACTTTCATCATTTTGCTGTTGCTCAGATGCTGCTGGTGCGGCTTGTATATTATCGCGTTTACTATCACGCGCTTGAGCCGCATTGTCTTGAACTGCAGCATCGCGCCATGACCATGTTTTGATTTTTTGATAAATCGCTAGCCAATGAATATTAAAGGCAAACGTAGCAGTAATCACCACAAATACCGTCAAGAATATCACACTACCCCACTGCGATAAAAGCTGGGCCAAACGTGCTTGCAGCTCAAGCCCAATAATACCGCCAGCAACCCCTTTAAGCCCAGACGTCATTGGGTCTGCAACTTGCTGTACTAGCGCCACCAATTGCGCAAACAAGGCACTGGCACTTAAGAGCAAAAATACATAAGCCACCAAACGTAATAACCAAAACGTTGGTTTGTTGTCCCACCAAATCAGCACCGACTCATAAACCAAAAACGCCAGTAACCACCAAGCACCAAACCCAAAAAAGCTATAGAGCAAATCTGACAGCCACGCGCCCATCTCACCGCCCATATTATTTACGGTGGTCATGTCACTACTGATGTGCGACCAGCTCGGATCGTTACCCGTATACGTCATCAAAATGACAAACAAATAAACCGCCAGCATTAACCCAAGCAGGGTAAATATGCCCTTTTTTAAATACTCAATAAGTGGTGCTGATATCACGTAAGATCTGCCTTGTTGTCAATACTCGTTGTTAATGCTCGTTAGTGCTGGTTATTAATTAAGTGGTTGCTAGCTTATGGTTGAAATTTCTCATGCTGAAGTGATTTTCTACTATTAGATGGCAATATATAAAAACAATGTATAAAAGCAGTGTATCAGTCATCATCTAACTTTCTGCGTTATTCACTGACCACTACGCTTGCATAACTTCTTATAATAACAAATACATAGGCGTAGTGGCGACAGTGTTATCAAGAAAGCGCAGAAGAAAATGCATTATTAAGCGGTTGAGCAAAAAATGCAGTCATTAACCGAACATTCGCCACACTTTTCAGTAATAAAGCGGTGTGCAATAAAAAATTCTGCTTTCATTTTAAGAGCAGTTTTTAAGCGCTCCGTGCTTTGATTCTAATGATATCCATATTCATTTTAGCAAACTTGCACTTTTTGCCCTCAGCCCTTATGTTATTATCACACAGCAATAAGAAAAACCATATTCATCGCGACTTTTAGCGACTATTTTTTATAACATTTATCATTTGTACCACGTATTTTAATTTTTATATTTCTTATTTAGATAGCAAGCAAGGAAATTTTATGGCAACTGATAGCACGGCTCCGCGCCACGAAAAACTCATTATTTTAGGCTCAGGCCCTGCCGGTTACGCCGCTGCCGTTTATGCAGCACGCGCCAACCTAAAACCTGTCATGGTCACCGGTCTAGAAGTTGGCGGGCAGCTGACCACGACTACTGAAGTCGATAACTGGCCAGGCGACGCACATGATTTAACTGGTCCTGCGCTTATGGATCGTATGAAAGCCCATGCCGAACGTTTTGGCACCGAACTGGTCTACGACCATATCAATGAAGTCAATTTAAACGTACGCCCTTTTACTCTAATCGGTAATAATGGTAGCTATACTTGTGATGCCCTGATTATCTCAACGGGTGCATCTGCGCAGTATTTAGGATTAGAGTCAGAAAACAAATTCCGCGGTCTTGGCGTATCAGCTTGTGCCACCTGCGATGGTTTCTTTTATAAAAACCAGAAAGTCGCGGTCATTGGTGGTGGTAATACCGCTGTTGAAGAAGCCTTATATTTATCAAACATCGCCTCTGAAGTGACGCTAGTCCATCGCCGCGACAGCTTGCGCTCTGAGAAAATCCTGCAAGATAAGCTGTTTGAAAAAGTCAAAAACGGTAACATCAAAATCGAATGGAACCATAAAGTTCGCGAAGTCGTCGGCGATGATATGGGTGTCAATGGGTTGGTCATCGAATCGATGATTGATGGCAGCACCAAGCAATTAGACGTGTTTGGTATGTTTGTCGCCATTGGTCATAAGCCAAATACAGATTTGTTCAAAGGCCAGTTAGAAATGAAAGATGGCTACTTAATCGTTAATAGCGGTCTAAATGGCAATGCCACCCAAACCAGTATCGAGGGCGTATTTGCCGCGGGTGACGTCGCCGACCACGTTTATCGTCAAGCCATTACTTCGGCGGGTACTGGCTGTATGGCAGCGCTTGATGCCGAAAAATATTTGGACGCTATGGGTGAAACAGTCGCTCGTGACCACACTTATGCTTCCACATTGACTGAAGATAAAGAAGCATAAATGAGCGATTTTGCTAAAGATAACGACCGCATTGATATTAATATTAATGCGGCTGCTATAGCGCCTGAAACTTTTCGTCAATACATAAAAGGTCTTGGGCGTTATAATTTTCCCGATCCTGCGATGGTGGACCCTGATGGCATCGGTATCGTTGCTGTCGGTGGAGATTTATCACCGGAAACGCTGATTTCTGCTTATGCGCAGGGATTATTTCCGTGGTTTAATGAAGATGAGCCTATCGCGTGGTGGTGTCCTGAGCCGCGCTGCGTTATGCTGCCCACTGATTATAAGCCTAGTAAATCACTACGCAAACAAGCGAATCGCAGCCGTTGGCAATTAACCCTCAATCAAGCGTTCGACGACGTTATCCATGCTTGTAGTTTACCGCGTAGCGATGGTTTAAATAGCACGTTACCCGAGGGCGAACATACTTGGATTCATAGTGAAATGATTGACGCATATACTGAGCTACACGTGCAAGGCTTTGCCCATAGCATTGAGGTTTGGGATGATAAGCAGCAATTGATTGGCGGTTTATATGGTTTAAAAATAGGCGGTATTTATTTTGGCGAATCGATGTTTCATGTTGCTTCAAATGCTTCAAAGCTCGCCTTTTGGAGCTTAATGCGTTTATGTGAGCAAAGCCATGTCCAATTGGTAGACTGTCAGCTACCAAACGACCATTTATTAAGTTTGGGAGCTGAAATCTTGCCACGCGCTAAGTTTTTGCTAGAGCTAGATACTTTAATTGGCAGCCGTTCAGTCAAATGGCAAAAAAACTCTCATCAATCTTTAGCGGTCTCACTTCTCGATAAACCTCAGCCTTGGCAATTGAAAGTATAAAGTAAACTTAAATAAATCTATTTATAGTTAAACATAGTAACGAATAATGCTTGCTATCATTTTTTACACAATTAGTAATTTAGGTATTTTACTTACGAGGTCAGCATGGCACCCGACACAGCGTTTTTATTGATTGGCACACTAGCGGCGCAGGCCAATACCACCAAAGATACCATTCGTCATTACGACCAATTGGGGTTACTAAAATCTCGCAAACGCCAAGCAGGCTCCCGGCTTTATACCGAATTTCATCCCGAATGCGTCGAGCGTATCGAGCTCATCAAAAGTGCTCAAGCCATTGGTTTTACATTAACTGAAATCAAAGACAGCTTAAATGATTATTACGATGGTCAACTTGATATTGATTTGCAGCTAAGCCTTACGGAGCAGAAATTGGCGCAAGTTAAAAAACAGCAAACGACAATTAATCTGATGATAGAAATGTTGGCTGAACGCATCGAGGTGCTTGAACGCATGAAAACCGATAAAAATTATCTCTCTAATATCGAGATATGCAAAAAGAAAATACCGCCGCAAGCATAATTTAACTATTCTCTAAACAACCCATTGTTAATCGTAAAATCGCTGCATAATCAAGGCATCGATAGCGGGCCGATGCGGCAGTTGATAATAACTCTTTCGCTTATGAATGACGACAAAACCTTGCCGCTCATATAAAGCAAGCGCTGGTGCATTATCTGCGCGCACTTCTAATAATAAGCTCTCTACCTTATTATTTATTAACTCATTATTTAATGTAGCAAAAAGCTGCGAGGCAATACCTTGACGCTGATAATCAGGATGGGTGCCGATACGTAATATCTCTGCTTGCTCAAAAACCACTTGATATAAACAATAACCAACGATCTTATAGCCTGCTTCCTCTTCTGGTTTATACACTATCATTATATGCGTACTATCTTGCGCGAGCATCTCAGCCAATGTCTGCTCAGTCCATGCGTCGTGCGGCTGTACGAGCGTTTCAATATTTGCGACTGCTTGAAGCGCTTGTTGTCGCTCTGAGGTATTGGTTGCTAATTTCTTTATAATAAACACCGCTTTTCCTTTTATTTTTCTTATGCCTTAACGGCTATGTTAGCGTAATTTTTAAACTTATTCATAAATGGCATTCTATATATGTCATAAATACATACCTAAGCTGTCTATATTCAAAGATATCTTAGACGTTTATTTTAATATTACCAAAATTTTGTAGAAAACATAAAAAAACTGCTTAGCCCTTATACTTAAGGATTAAGCAGTTCGACAGTATTTGAGCTTCAGCATTCAAGTATTTATCGACGCCCGATGATACCAGTCAAACGTCAATGCACTTAAAAATTGTGATTAAGCATTACTTTTCAAATATTCTAACATGGTATCTGCATCTGATACTTCAAATGGATCTGTTGGACAATTGTCATCAAAACCCGCTTCTTTAAACACTTTTTTGATTTCTTTGTTATCGACATACATCGAATACCGCCATGAGCGCATACCAAAGCCAAGATTGCTCTTATCAACCAGCATGCCCATTTTACGAGTGAACTCACCATTGCCGTCAGGAAGCAAGAAAACGTTTTCACGGTTTTGCTTTAGGCCCCATTGGTACATGACAAAGGCATCATTAACAGAAATGCAAACGATTTCATCTACGCCTAACGCCTTAAATTCATCGTAAAGCGCTTCATAACGAGGTAGATGGCTGGTCGAACACGTTGGCGTAAAAGCACCTGGTAGAGAGAAAACCACCACTTTTTTATTGGCAAATAACTCATCTGTGGTTAGGTCATACCATTTAAATGGGTTGTCTCCGCCGATAGATTCATCACGAACACGAGTTTTGAAAGTCACATCAGGTACATGGGTAATCATTATTTACTCCAATTTAGGTTATTGTGTTTTTATTTTTAAAATGCTACCGCTATATAATAAAGGTTATAGTTATCTATAAGCAAATCTTTAATCTACTATATATAAATCAGTCTTTATAATTTATAGCTTTGGAGTTTATTTTTTCAAATTAGAGAAAAACCCTAGTATTTAACCCCTTATCCGCATTCATACCCCATAAAAAAAGCCACCCTTTATCAG
>NZ_DJUD01000002.1:0-12985 GCF_002439405.1 Psychrobacter sp. UBA6291
TTTCGAAGTTGAGAGTGGGGTAATAGTTTCCTTTTTCCTATAAGTTCAATATATTACTCGACAACTTGTATGAATCTAACGTATTGCGACAAGGAGTGTCTAGGCGGTTATTGTGTGCAACGTTGCAGGTACACAGCAAATTACTTGAAATATAAACCATATCTAGGATAATTGGGGTATTCACTTTTAACCAATAAGTAAATTTATGCAACTGATTCCTGCTCCTGCTGGCATGCTCGAAGTCGACGCGCTATGGCAACAAGACAATCCTAAAGATGCGAATACCGATACAGTGGCGCTGCTTTGTCATCCCAATCCGTTATTTGAAGGCACAATGAACAATAAAGTGGTCACGACCATGTATCGTTTTGCGCGTGATAGCGGCATGCATGTGGTACGTTTTAACTTTCGCGGCGTTGGCCAGTCAACCGGCGAACACGACTACGCAGATGGGGAGGTAGTCGATGCGATGACCGTGCTACAATGGATTGCAGAGCAGACCAACGCTCGTAAGCTATGGCTAGGTGGCTTCTCCTTTGGTGGTTATGTGATAGCGCGCGTCGCTGAGCAAATCATGGTATCGCCGCACATTTGGGGATTGAGTGATTTTGAAATAGCAAACGTCGCGCTTATCGCACCCTCCGTTGAAAAAAACGCCACCGATGATTTGAGCTTACCGATTGAGAAAACCTTTGAGATATATGGCAATGAAGACAATGTGGTTACGCCTGCTAGCATGCAGGAGTTTGCTGAGCGTCTCGGTCTGCCGGTTAGTATCGTTGATGGCGCTGGGCACTTTTTTCACGGACGTTTATCTGAGCTTAAAAGTTTGTTGGAAGAGCATAGTTTTGGGTCCAAAGATTCGCAGTAAAACCAGCTGATGTCTGAACCAATTTACCTAAGCATACTGTTAGTTTTTTATATTTATTTTGTCTAATGATGAGTCGTATTATGAGTTTATCTCCTTTGCAACGTTATGAGCAAGCCATTAGCACTGATGAGTTTACTCGAGATGAGCAGCAATATCAGGCAATGAGCTATTTAGATGGGTTGTATCATCAGCTCAATGATAGCGTGGCGCAAAAAAAAGGCTTTTTTAGCTTTCTAAAATCAAAACCTGCTGCACCCAAGGGCTTATATATGTGGGGTGGGGTAGGACGCGGTAAAACATGGATGATGGATATGTTTTACGACTCTTTGACCATTGAGCGTAAGATGCGCCAGCATTTTCACCACTTTATGCAGCGCGTCCATCAAGAGCTAAATAATCTACAAGGTCAAAGCGATCCGCTAGAAAAAGTCGCGGATATCATTTATGCAGAAGCAGTGATTATTTGTTTTGATGAGTTTTTTGTCTCCAATGTCTCAGATGCGATGATTTTAGGTGATTTGTTTACCATGCTGTTTAATCGCGGCGTGACCTTGGTCGCTACATCAAACATTGAGCCAGCAGGGCTTTATAAAGATGGTCTACACCGTGATCGCTTTATGCCAGCCATTGCCGAAGTTGAGCGTCACACCACAGTGATGAATATTGACTCTGGTATTGATTATCGCCTGCGTGTCTTACAGCAAGCGGAGTTATATGAGTCGCCGTTGACTAAGGCCAATCATCACTGGCTTGCCAACCGTTTCGCTAGCTTGTCTAACAATCAAAAAATCAGCAACGCGCCTATTACCATCAATGGTCGCGAAATCAAAATCAATGCCCGTACCGAAGATATTTTATTTTGTGACTTCCGTCATTTATGTATGGAGCCGCGCTCAGCGTCTGATTTTATCCAAATTGCCAAAGAATTTAGCACGGTGTTAATCAATTCTGTGCCCGCTTTAGATGATGATTTGCGTGATCCGACCCGCCGTTTTATTTATCTGGTTGATGAGTTTTATGATCGCCGCGTCAAACTATTGGTAAGAGCAGAGCAGCCAATTCTCGAGCTTTATCAAGGACAAAAATTGGCCTTTGAGATTGAGCGTACACGTTCACGCCTGCTTGAAATGCAGTCAGAGGACTATTTGCGCATGGATCATCGCATCGAAGGCTCAGAAGCGGCGTAAGGCATATCGCTAATGCAGTTGCATAATAATAAATAAGGATAAAATATGAATAGTTCTGAAAATAATATGGATAACGATAACGATAACGATAACGATAACGAACTGAACAGTAATAGCGAAGAAAATCAAGCCGAAAGCCCGAGAGGGGTAAACGCACAAGTAACCAATGAACAGCTGATTAACTGGATTAAATCAAGACGTAGCATCGGCAATCTGAGCATTCCGGCACCGACAGAGTCTCAGATTAAAGCAGCTATTGACTGTGCGGTTACCGCTCCTGATCATAAAAAACTGCGGCCATGGCGCTTTATCGTCACTCAAGGTAATGCGCGTCATGACTTGGGCCGGGCCTTTTTAGCGGCTGCTGAAGCACAAGCGGCGCAAGCGGGCGAAGAGCTGTCTGAGAAATCACGCAAGAAAACCTACAATATGCCGCTGCGTGCGCCGGTTATTATTACGGTCGTTACCCATATGCAAGTGCATAAAAAAGTGCCACCTTTTGAGCAAATGCTCAGTGCGGGCGCGGCAGTGCAAAATCTTATTTTAGCGTTACAAGCTCAAGGTTTTAGTACGGTTTGGCGTACGGGTTTATTGGCCAATGAGCCTGCCGTTAAAGCTTATTTTGGCGTTGGCGCAGATGATTATGTCACGGCTTTTGTTTATACTGGCAGCAGTCCGTGCGATATGCCCACGCGCAAGCCGATTGATATTGAGCCATTATTGCGTTTCGAGTCATAGCGTCCAGACAGGTCTATGATTACAGCGATGTTTCAAAAAAGTAAGCGTTGCTATAACGTGATACAGCAAAGCAAAACAATGACCAAACTGGTCACGTTATTTCAATAAAATAACGGTTCTATATCAATAATTGTTGAAACATATCCTCAATCTCACTGTATACTCAGCACAAATTCTCATCATAATTCAGTCAGTCAATACGGATAAAATAATATGACCAGCGCTAATGATAAAAAGACAGATGCAAATATAGAGGACAGTCAAACAGACAATCAAGGTGCTGAAAAACAAAACAGTTTGCTATCCGGTATCATTGAGCGTGCCACCAAATCTGGGCTAGGGCGTAAGAAGTTAAATCCTAGCGCGGTTGAGTCTGCGGTGGCAAAAAACATGGCAGAAATCCATAACAATCCAACCAAGCTGCGTTTGGCATTTTTAGGTGGCGGTAGCTTTGGTACGGCGATGGCAAACTTGGCTGCCCGCAATGGCTGTGATACCACGCTGTGGGTACGCAACAAGCGTACTGTTAAGGCAATGGCAAAGACGCAGACCAATAAAAAATACTTGCCCGGTTATAAGCTTGATGATCGCCTCAAATACAGTCATGATTTACAGGCGGCGGTCAAAGATACCGATATTGTATTCATTGCTGTCCCAGGTCTCGCGTTTCGCGAAACCCTAAAAAGTATCGCGCCCTTTATTAGCGGACAATCTATTGTCTCTTTAACCAAGGGTATGGAAAAAGATACCTTTGCGTTAATGAGTGATATTATTAAAGATGAGCTACCGGAAGTAAATTTTGGCGTAATGTCAGGCCCAAACCTTGCTATAGAAATCATGAAAAATATGCCGTCTGCTACGGTGATTGCTAGTGACTCTGAGCCGCTACGCCATGCGGTACAAGCAGCGCTGCATAGTGCTTTCTTTAGAGTGTTTGCCAGTGATGATGTTCGCGGTGTTGAGCTTGGTGGCGCGCTAAAAAATATTTATGCCATTGCCATGGGTATGGCGGCAGCTTATGAAGTGGGCGAAAATACCAAAGCCATGATATTAACGCGCGGTTTAGCAGAAATGAGCCGTTTCGGCGTCCATGCTGGTGCCAATCCGCTGACCTTTTTAGGTTTGTCGGGCGTCGGTGATTTATATGCGACTTGTAGCTCAGAGCTGAGCCGCAATTACCGTATTGGTAATATGCTTGGTCGCGGTATGACCATTGATGCGGCGGTCAAAAAATTGGGTCAAACCGCTGAAGGCGTCAACACCATTCAGCAGGTACATGAAAAAGCCACCAAAGAAGGCATCTATATGCCGATTACCCATGCGCTTCATGCAGTCATTTATGAAGACAAAGCGGCACTTGGCGTTGCTTTACATCTTATGGAAGCAGGCTTCCGTAGTGATGTTGAGTTTGTCATGGAGCATGACCATAGTAATGCGGCACTAACGGCGCAAATGCAAACAGCAAGCAAGACTAAGCATAAAAAAGACGAAAATAAGTAAAGCGTTTAGCAGAATGTAGCTATTTCATTGTTAACATTACTTTATCATCAAAATAGTCAGGTAAACGTAACACACAAGGTGGTTAAGATTATGAAAATTATCTTAGTACGTCATGGTCAAGCAGAAGATGGGACGCGCCCAGACAGTGCACGGCAGTTGACAGATTTTGGTCAGAAACAAGCGGCGGAAACGGCAGAATATATTACCACTCATTATCAACCTGATTGTTTTGTTGTGAGCCCTTATAAGCGGGCGCAGCAGACGCTGGCAGCATTACAGTTACGCGCTCCTAACGTGCCCTCACAAATACAAGAGAATATCACGCCGTCCGACGATGCCCATCAGGCGCTGATCGACATTGGTAATGTTGAAACGGAGTGTCTGGTGGTTGTCTGTCATATGTCTATTGTTGCTCATATCGCTGGCCTGCTGACGGGTGATTACCCTGAATCGTTTGCTTTAGCAGAAGCGCGCGTGTTTGAGATGGATTTTGTGCTGGCGGGTATGGCAACCGAGATAGACCGCTTTGTTCCAGAACAACCTTATTAGTATCAATCATACACACGCTCATAAGACATTTAAATGCTTGCTAGACCATAGCTTTAATAAATGACAGCTTCAATAAGCAAAGCAATGACTCTAAAGAACAGCTTGGATAATTAAGGACACATTTGGTGTTACATGTTTGGTTAAGAGCGCAGCACAGTCCTCTAGCGGTCTGGCACGAAGACATAAAACAATGGCAATTGGTCGACGGCTGGCAACAGCTACATGATATCTATGGTAGCTATAAAACCAATAGTCAAAAATCGGTTTGTCTGTATTTCCCATCAAGCCATGTCTTACAAGTAGAGTCTGAGCTAAATACGGCTCAGCTTAAACAATTAGGTATGAGCGGTAAACAGTATTTATTTGAAGAAACTTCTCTGACGCCGGTTGAACAATTAGCCATTCGCCAAGTGACTGAAAATACCAGTCATCATCTCTATGCTTTGGCTCAAAGCGATATCGAAGCATGGCAGCAAAGCGCCAAGCTTGCTGGCATGAACATCGTAGCATTATTGCCTGATTTTTTATTACTGCCAACGCCAGAAGAGGGTGCAGGTCAGCAGATTGTATTGTACCAAGATCAGCAAACCATGCTGCTACGCCAATCCTTACATCAAGGTATGGCAGTCAGTTACTTGCCTTTAATCTTTGAGCGTTTTCCGCATTTAAGCGAAGTGTTGCTATTGCCAGCTATTGATGATGCTTTTGTAGATTCTAGCCACGTGGCTGATAGGGTTAATGAGCCTGCGTTCGATGATATGGATTTAACCAAGCATGAAACTACCGTCAAAGCATCTTCTCAAACGATGGCAATGATTGCCGAGCATCAATTATTATTAACCACGCTACCAGTTGCGCCTAAACCGCTTGAAATTCCTGAACGTCATGCGCTGAACTTTTTTATTAAATCGACCGATTCGCAATTATCACCATATCTGCGGGTGGCGATGATGGTGGCGCTGTCAGCACTGATATTACAGATGGCGACCGATGGGGTACAATTCTACCAGTATCAGGCGGCAGCAGCAGCGACCAAAACTGAGATTGCCACCCAGTACCAGTCTTGGTTTCCTAATGAGCCGCTTAGTACGCGCACGAAATTGCAAGTGCAGTTGCAACCAAAACTGCGTAGTGACAGCCAAGCGCCTAACGCTCACATAGCCGTATTATCACGTATATCACCGCTGATTAAACAGTCGTCATTACGAGCGCAGGCGTTAATCATGCAGCCAACTGCGCTCAGCTTTACGCTGATTGCACCAGACCGCGGCAGTCTTGATCAATTTACCAATACGCTTGTCGCCCAAGGCTTAAATGCTAAGCTGGAACAAGTCAATGGCAATGAGCAAGGGCAGTTTAGTGGTCAAGTGACCGTTGATGTGGTAGAAAACAATAGTAGCGTTAGCAATAAAGGGTAACCATGAAAAGATTACAACGCCTCGCCAAACGCAGCACTATGGTGGCTGACCCTAAAAGCAGTGCATTATCAACGCGGATGAGTAGCTTTCAAAATGTCTTACTGACACGTTGGCAAGCATTGTCTGCGCGTGACCAATTAGCCTTACTGCTATTGTCGGCATTTTTGCTGTTATTTGTCGGTGGTTATGGCGGCTATAGCGTCCATCAATCAGCAAAAGCGAGCAAAAATGAGTATCAAAAGCAGGTTGCTGACTATTTTTGGTTGCGTGCCCAAGCTGGTAATATTGATAGCAATGCGTTAAATGCTACCAATTCAGCAGATGGCGCTGAAGCGATGCCGCCGGCTAGCCGTATCAGTGCGCTGTTAAATAACTCAGGGATTGCTGATGCGCAGGTCATTGCAGCAGGCGATGCGGTGCAGCTGAGCTTTACCCATCCAAGCCAAGCGGTGGTGAGTGGCGCACTCGGTAAGCTTGAACAGCAAGGTTGGCAATTTACCCAACTGTCGATGCAACAAGACTTGGTTACCAAGGCCATTCAAGTACAGGCGACCGTGACTTCTTAATATTTTTAGTCAATTATGTAAGAAAAATATTTAACCACGTTAACGCTTTAACAATTACCACATTGAAAACCTGATAATTTGCCACAATAAAAATAACTACAGACCACAGAATATAACGAGTGACAGCATGATAAATAATTCTAATAATACGATGAGTGATGATAAACGCCGCTCTTTGACGACATATAACCATATTACCTATTTGCTTTATGTGCTCAGCTACTTTACCGCTGGGCTATTGTGGATTGTGCCTATCTTTATGAACTATGCCAAACGCCGTGATGCTGATGGTACTTGGCTTGCCACCCATTTTGATTGGCAAATCAAGACATTTTGGTACAGCATTGTCCTATTCGTTATTGGGGTGCTTATTGTCGCCTTTGCCTTAGGCGGTTTTGGTGTCAGTATGTTCGCTGAAACCAACAACATTGCCATCGGCTCAGTATTATTGGCTATTTTAGGTTTTGTTATTATGGGCTTTACTTTTATTTGGCATCTGTACCGTATTGTACGCGGTTGGATTGCGCTTGCTGATGGCCGCCCAGTGCCTTAATCTGAGAATATGAATATCAATAAGTGGTAGATGTGGATAAAAATGCTGTCTGATAGGGGTTTCTTTACTTGGTTAAGTCAGTCAATTAACAGTATTAACGCTTATTTATTCGAAGGATAGGGCGTAATTTTCCTGATGAAACTTTGGTCTTATTTCAGTTAAGCTGATATAATCGCAGCGCTTGACCGCATTCGTTTTTCTTATTCATTCTTTCTTTTCAAGCAGGGTCTGTCATTACTATGTCTTACGCCTTACTTCGCCCTTTTTTGTTTAATATGGACCCCGAGCACGCGCATGAGATGACCTTGTCTTTATTGGATAAAGCTCATAAAGCGCGTGTGTTGGGCTTAGTATATGGTCAGTCAATGCAGCCAACCGACTGTATGGGCTTACAGTTTGCCAATCCTGTTGGGCTTGCCGCCGGTTTGGACAAAAACGGCGATTATATCGATGCATTAGCAGAGTTGGGTTTTGGTTTTATCGAAGTGGGTACGGTCACTCCAAAACCGCAAGTTGGCAATGATCGACCGAGACTATTTAGAATCAAACAAGCCGATGCCATTATTAACCGCATGGGTTTTAATAACGAAGGCGTTGACTACCTGATTGAAAACGTCAAACGCTGTAAATACCAAGGCAATATCGGTATCAATATTGGTAAAAATGCTGCGACTCCGGTTGAAAATGCGGCTGATGATTATGTCTATTGCTTAGAGCGTGTCTATCCGCATGCGTCTTATATTACGGTCAATATCTCCTCGCCGAATACCAAAAATTTGCGCGACCTACAAAGCGGTGAAGCGTTAACCCAATTATTAGCTACCATTAAAAATCGCCACAATCAGCTGGCAACCGAATATGGTTTTTATGTACCATTGGTATTAAAAGTCGCTCCCGATTTAGAGCCATTACAAGTGGATTACATCTCTAAGCAGTTGCTGGACTTTGAGATTGATGGTTTGATTGCCACCAATACCACGTTGAGCCGCGTGGGTGTCGAAGATTTGCCCGATGGTGAGCAAGCAGGCGGCTTATCCGGTCGTCCGGTCAGCCACATTAGTACGCAAATTCTACAACAATTCTCTGACCAGTTGGGTGGTAAGGTCACGTTGATTGGCGTTGGTGGTATCGATAGCGGTGACAAAGCCGTCAAAAAAATTGAAGCAGGTGCAGATTTGGTGCAGCTATATTCAGGACTTATCTATAAAGGGCCGGGACTGGTACAGTCTTGCATTCAATCTATCGGTGGCTATTACGATGCGATGGAAGGTTAAGATTGTTAAAACTGCAAGCTTTTCACCTTCACTGAAGTACACCAAATAAGATGCAAATGAGGCAATAAACATGAGTGGTTTAGATATTGTAATTGCTGTGGTTGTCCTGATTGGCTTATGGCGTGGTTTTCAGGTAGGTCTGATTAAGACAGCTGTCGGTTTAGTCGGTTGGTTTATCGCACTTATTGCTGCCACGCGTCTGGCAGGTTCGGTCGCGCCGCAATTATCAAGTATGGTAGAGAATCCTGTTTTACAAATGGCGCTGGCGTTTTTAGTGATTGTGATTGCTATTTTAGCCATTATGCATCTGGTTGCGTTTGTGTTTTCTGGCGTACTTAAAACCTTACGTCTTGGCGTCCTTGATAAAATGGCGGGCGGGGGACTTGGCGCGGCAAAAAACGTGCTTATGGTTTTGGTGGTGCTTAGCGTCAGCGCGCCATTGTTGGTACAAATGCCGCAGTGGGAAACCTCAGTGCTCGCGCCTGAATTACTGCCTTATGCGCCCATGGGTAAAGAGCTGGTCTCAGATTTGTTTGGGATGGCATGGGATCAGGTCAATCAGTCTTAAGTTTATAGATCCAAAGGCATGCTAAGCACTTAAAAAAACTATTCAAGCGTCTTTAATATTCGTAAAATACACCTCTATTTATCATCATTAACTTGTCTTATGGATAATTAGCCTTATCTATTGTCCGTAAGACGTTATTCTCAGCAAGATCATCAGCATTGCGGCAAAAGATAGGCAAACATTTAAGACAACCTTATCAGCCGTTATTGTGTTATCAATGTGTGGTACAAAATAGGATACAACTATGTGTGGAGTCGTTGGGGTCGCAGCTCATGAGCCGGTCAACCAAATTCTTTATGATGCCTTAACCATGTTGCAGCATCGCGGGCAAGATGCGGCAGGTATTGTGACTTTACAGGATGGGCGTCTTTATTTACGTAAAGAAAATGGCATGGTACGTGACGTGTTTATGAACCGTCATATGCTAAAACTGGTGGGTAAGTTTGGTATCGGTCACGTTCGTTACCCGACCGCTGGTACCTCAAGTAGCGCCGAAGCACAGCCTTTTTACGTCAACTCGCCTTATGGTATTACCCTTGCGCACAATGGTAACCTAACCAATGCTGAAGGTTTGGCAAAATCTTTGTATCAAGAAGATCGCCGTCATTTAAACACCGACTCAGATTCTGAGGTGTTGCTAAACGTGCTTGCGCATGAAATGCAAAATATCAATAAAACCCACCCGACGCCTACGGATATCTTTGCAGCAGTGACAGCGGTTTATAGCCGTATTGAAGGCGCTTATGGCGTGGTTGCCATGATTACGGGTCATGGGTTGCTAGCATTCCGTGATCCAAACGGTATCCGTCCGCTGATTTTTGGTAAGCGTATGGCAGCTAACGGTGGCACAGAATATATGGTCGCGTCAGAGTCAGTTGCGTTGACAGGTTCAGGCTTTAGCATTGTCCGTGATGTCAAACCAGGCGAAGCGATCTTTATTGATTTGGACCATAAACTGCATACGCATCAGTGCGTTGAGCAAAAAGAATACACGCCTTGTATCTTTGAATATGTGTATTTTGCCCGTCCAGATTCTATTATGGATAATATCTCGGTTTATAAATCACGCCTACGTATGGGTGAAAAACTGGCTGATAAAATCCTTGCTGAATGGGGTGAGGACCATGATATCGATGTGGTTATTCCTATCCCTGATACCTCGCGTACCTCAGCGATGGAGCTGGCGCTAAAAATGAACGTCAAATACCGTGAAGGGTTTATGAAAAACCGCTATATCGGTCGTACCTTTATCATGCCAGGTCAGCAGCAACGTAAAAAATCCGTGCGTCAAAAGTTAAGCGCCGTACCGCTTGAGTTTAAAGGCAAAAACGTCCTTTTGGTCGATGACTCAATCGTTCGCGGCACGACTTGTCATGAAATTATCCAAATGGCACGTGATGCCGGTGCTCGTAAGGTATTCTTTGCCAGTGCTGCGCCGCCGGTTAAATATCCAAACGTCTAT
Source organism: Psychrobacter sp. UBA6291 (assembly GCF_002439405.1). NCBI lineage: Bacteria > Pseudomonadati > Pseudomonadota > Gammaproteobacteria > Moraxellales > Moraxellaceae > Psychrobacter > Psychrobacter sp. UBA6291. The sequence continues at coordinate 10,687 of NZ_DJUD01000002.1, forward strand.
GGTATCGATATGCCAGTGCGTAGCGAGCTAATTGCTTCAGGTCATAGCGTTGAAGAAGTACGCGAGATTATCGGCGCTGACCGCTTGATTTTCCAAGATTTGGACGATTTGATTGAAGCAGTAAAAGATACCAAGCATAGCAAAGTTGAAGGCTTCGATTGCGCGGTATTTAATGGCTGCTACATCACTGGGCAAATCAATGAAGCGTATCTCGATCATCTACAAGAGCAACGTAACGACACCGCCAAAACAGGCAAAAAAGGCGTGCAAATCGTTGCTGATACCCCAGTCGATATGATGGGCGTAGAAGAGTTATAATAGAATAAGTAACTCAAAAATGGTAGTAAGTAAAAAGGCTGGATTCGTAAAGATTCTAGCCTTTTTTATTAGCACAAATAAACGTAGTCAGTATGAAATAAAATGATGAATAAACAGCCATAGGTGGCTGGTATAAATTTTCCTTGCTTACTGTTATCACAGAGGTTACGAAAAATTCATCCCAGCCGCGCTGTATCTTTTTTAGGGTCAATATACGCTATACACTAAATTTTTAATCAGCCTAAAAAACGCGTAAATAACCACAAAAAGCCATTAATCGCCGCGATACCGACGATCATGCTGACCAGCAATTGACGACTAAGATGATAGATAAGTAGCACCAATAATAACGCGCCAATTTGTGCCATAAATAAATGTACTTCGGCACTATTTAAGCCAGCTTGGAAGCCAGCATCGCCTGACAAACCTTGATAAGAAAGGCTGGTTAAAATAAGTAATACCATCACTGACAGCGGCAAGCTTTCATTTAAGCGATGTAGCCACGGCGTATCTAGCAGCTTCTTAGGTATTAAAGCGGGCAGGGCACGGGTAATAAAGGTCACGGCTGCCATCGCCAGTGTGGCAAGAATCAAATAACTACTGCTCATTGCTGCCTCCTTGCACACTGCGCTGTAACCAAAAACCACGCGCTAAAATCAGCAGCATACAAATCGTAATCGCTACTAATAACAACCAATTACTGGTAAAGAACGAGGCAATCACTAAAGCAATGACGGCAATACCAATGGGGAAATAGCGTTTGATACTTTGGAATTGCTCATAAGCCAAAATGGCAAACAGACACACCAAGGCAAAATCTAAATGCGGTACCAAGTCACTGAGCGCGCTGCCAATCATTACACCAATCGCACCAGCTAATACCCACCAACTTTGGTTAAACAAACTGATCGGCAATATGAGTGCTTGGCGCGACTCGTTTGGCAAACTGGTCATTACCGAAAACGTTTCATCGGTGAGGGCAAATAAACAGTAGGTTTTCGCTATTTTATTTTTTGGCAAATACTGCAATAACGGCATACCATAAAAGACGTGACGCAAGTTAATGGCGGCAATGTTGGTAGCAATATTTCCAATCGGTAGCCCAGCACTTAGCATCGGTAAACACGCATATTGCGCCGCGCCTGCATATAAGACTACACTTAGCATAATAGTCCCCCACACTGGTACACCGGCTACTTGTGCGAGCACACCAAAGGCAATCCCTGCTGGCAGATAACCCATGGCGACTGGCAAGCTTTTTTTAAAGCCTTCCGCCCAATCGTAATGATAGGCTTGATTTTGATTAATCTCATTTGATTGAGTAGTCACGTAATATCCTAATTTTTCTTACTTTTATGTATCGTTTATTATCTCTTTTGTGTATTAGATTAACACACCAAGTGCAACGCTAAATTATATTATAGAACACCTGATTGGGCGTCTTAAACCCTAAGCGTTTTCTTGGTCTGTTGTTTAGTTTATTCTCAATCATTTGAATGTCTTGATCAGATACCTGCCTAAAGTCACAACCCTTAGGCAAGTACTCTCTGATAAGGCCATTGGTATTCTCGTTGGTTCCTCGCTGCCATGACGCATAAGCATCGGCAAAGAAGAAAGGGCTAAAGAGCTTTTGTTTCACCTTCTTATGCTGAGCAAACTCTTTACCATTGTCAGAGGTAATGGTCTTAACCTGCAACCTCACTGGCGCTAAGAGTTCTATCATTGCCTGTGATACTTGCTGTGCTGTTTTATGACCCACACGCTTCATCTTCAGTAGCCCTGTTTTACGTTCAACGAGCGTGACAATCGCTTGCTTGTGATGCTGACCAATCACCGTATCCGCTTCCCAATCACCAATCCGCGTGCGCGCATCAACGATGGAGGGGCGCTCATGAATCGAGACTCTGTCATTGATACGGCCACGAGTTTCAGCCGTTAGACGCTGCCGATAAGGCTTGGCTTTACGTCTGAGACACTGCCA
>NZ_DJUD01000060.1:0-7700 GCF_002439405.1 Psychrobacter sp. UBA6291
CTTTAATTGTTGGGTTTGGTATTAGAATCGTTTATGGTAAAAATGATTTACACCCTGAAGAAATCAATTGGCTTAAAAATTTAACCTTTATTCGTACCAGTTTCTGCAAAAACTTACATGCCAAATGCTATCTCAATGAAAATGAATGTATTATTACCAGTTTGAATCTTTACGAATTTAGCCAAGTGAATAATAATGAAATGGGCGTACTGATTTATCGTAACGAAGACGCTAAGCTTTATGCTGATACTTATGAAGAAGCCCAACGTATCATTCGCATCAGTGATGAAGTGCGCATGTCGCTAGAAAAGGTAACTGAATCTGAAACGATAGCGGATGATAAAGCCAATTCTAATAATACCAGTGTTGACGCCAATTCTAATGCTAGTGTAGCGAGCAAGTCCACTGCAGAATTGAATACGCCTACTTACTCGAAGCTAACAACTGCAAAGCTTGCCAAAGAGCTTGGCTTTAAAACCCAAGAGCTGAATGAAAAATTGCTAGCCGCGGGTTATGTACAAGAGCAAGAGGGCGAGTTGGTATTAACAGATCAAGGACGCGCCGCTGGTGGTATAAGTAAAAAAGGTAAATTTGGCGAGTTTTGTTTGTGGGACGCAGGCATGGTCATTTAGTTAATATTTTAAATGCAAACTTGGGTTCTTAGTAATAAATGGCATAAGCGCATTACAATCCATCACAAGACATTCATAACCAGTTTGCTAAGATAGAAGAGAATTCTTGCTGACGTACTTTGAGTTATTGTGTAGTATTGACCAAGTACATTTATAACTAAGTACGTTTATAACTAAGTACGTTTATAACAATAGAGCGCATGGATACCTTTAGAGGTGAATAAATACTAACGCTCATCACTCATATAAATAAGGAATAAAGCATGGCAAATTTACGTTTAGGTGATACTGCACCAAATTTTGACGCGACAACCACTGATGGTGATATCAATTTCCACGAATGGGCAGGGGACAGTTGGGTTGTCTTTTTCTCACATCCTGCAGATTACACGCCAGTATGTACCACTGAGCTTGGTCGTACCGCAGCATTAGGCGGTGAGTTCCAAAAGCGCAATGTAAAAGCAATCGCCCTATCAGTTGATGGTTTAGAGGACCATAAAGGCTGGGCCAAAGATATTGAAGAAACCCAAGGTACCGCTGTTAACTTCCCTATCATTGCCGATTCAGACCGCAAAGTGGCGGATCTTTATGACATGATTCATCCAAATGCCGACAATACCGCGACGGTTCGAAGTGTATTTATCATTGATCCAAACAAAAAAGTACGCTTAACGCTGACTTATCCAGCCAGCTGTGGCCGTAACTTTGATGAGATCGTCCGAGTTATCGATGCGATGCAATTGTCTGATGAGTATAACGTCGCAACGCCAGTTGATTGGAAAGAAGGCGATGACGTTATCATTCCACCAAGCGTGAAAAACGAAGATATTCCCGCCAATTATCCAAAAGGCCATACCGAAATTAAACCTTATCTCCGTACCACGCCTGCGCCTAACAAATAAGTTGAGCAGCTAGTCCAAGCAGTTGTTTTAAGTTAATAAGCCCTATGACGTCATGTTATGGGGCTTTTACTTCTTTAGCTTTTCAGCCTTTTATTAGAACAGCATATTCCATAAGGTTTTGTTATGATAATAACAGGCTGAAATGTCTACACATGATATTCATAATTTTATCCATGAACGATAATGCAATAACCATAATAAAACCAAAGGGCGCCGAGTCGCTTTAAAACCATCTTACAAGGAGTTTGCCATGAAAAAGTTATACTTAACCCGTACCGCCCCAAATCCACGTAAAGCGCTTATTTTATTAGCGTCAAAAGGTATCGATGTCGATGATATGGATGATCTTGATGTGGTCGATATCGACTTTGCTACCAATGAGCAGATGTCCGAGGAATTTACCAAAATTAACCCTATGCAGACCGTACCCGTTCTAACCTTGGATGATGGTACGGTGCTGAATGATTCGCAGGCGGTATGCGAGTATCTCGACCGTGTTTATGGCGAGCGCTCGGTGATGGGTAATGACGTCGTACAGCGGGCGCAAGTATGCTCGATGCGCCGTATTGCTGAGTTTGAGGTGCTATACAACTTTATGCTGGCGTTTCAGCATAGCCATCCGTCCAAAGCGCAGCGTGTCGAGCAAGTACCTGAGTTTGTCGCGCCCTCTATTGCCCGCGCGATAAAAGCCCTACCTTATTTTGAAAATGCCTTAAACGGTCATGATTATTTGGTCGGTGACCAGTTAAGCTTTGCCGATATCGTACTGTATTTGGGTCTAGATTTTGGTAAAGCGCTGAAAGTTAATCCAAACGAGCAGGGCGAAAATTTGGCGCGTTTTTATCAAATGATGCATGAGCGCTTTAGTATTAAAAATATGGCAAAAGCCAAACCTGCTTATGATGAATGATAAGGTCGCCTTATAAACCGAGCTTTACATAGCCAAAAGCCTTAATGCGCTAACCACCATATTAGCCAGTTAAGGCTTTTTTTATTGTAAAATTAGAAAAACTATCGAAAACAGTTACTATCAATCTATAAAATTAAACACTTTGTAACAATAATAGATGACATCGGCGCTATAGTGGTCAAATTATGAACACTTTACAAAAATAGATACAATTGCGATTTGTATAGTAAAAACTTCGTATGTTAAAAAGCGGAATATCGAAAAGGTTTACTCACAAGGTATGACTGTTATGACCTCATCTTTTGACACCCAATATTTTACGGAATCATCTTTTATAAAGTCTTTGGCTAGATTTGCTGTTTTGCCCAGTATTCTAGCGGTAAGTCTGACATTAACTGCCTGCCAAGAATCCTCAGTACCAAGCGATAATGATGTACAGACAGAAAATGCTAACGAAGTCGATGGTAATGCTGCTACGCTAGAAAATGATGAGTCCAAGGCGGCTGAGATGAGCACTGAAGAACAAATGATAGCCAATCTTACCCGTTATCGCTGGACACTGATGTCTGCAAGCGATAAAGGTGCCCAGCCACTAAATACATTGCTCGATATCAAAGACCAAGTGCGCTTGAGCTTTAGCCAATACCAAGGTGAGAATAGCCTAAACTATAGTGTCGGCTGCAATACCATGAGCGCAGGATATCAGCTTCAAGGTCAGACGTTGACCATCGAAGACGGTATGAGCACCAAAATGTCGTGCGGTGAGCTTGATAAGGCTGAAAACCAATTGAATGAGCTAATGCAAGGTGAGAATCAATTGACCTTAGTATTAGACGCCAATGTCGAAAACGGTCGTGCTGAGAGCGCAACGGCTGAAAGTCATCAACCTGTCTTAACGCAAATCACAAGCGACGCGGCGACGCTAGTTTGGGTAGGAAAGCTGACTTCGCAAGCTAAATACAACAGTAAAGGTGAAACGGTATTTTGGGCGGTCAATGCTAAGAAAGTAGCCTGCGCTGATAAGAGTTCAGAGTTATGCTTACAAGTAAAACCCATTACTTATGATGACCAAGGTATCAAGGTTAGTGAAGGTGAGTGGACAGCCTTTAACGGTGAAATCGATGGCTATCAGCCTGATGGTATGCACGATGAAGTACTACGTCTCCAGCGCTATGAGTTAGACGCTAATGAGAATGAAGAAGCGCAAGAATATGCTTATGTACTCGATGCAGTGATTGAGAGTAGCGTGGTAGAGTAATGCTTTGTTAGAGTAAGTTGGTTGGTTATTTTTATTATTTAAAATGATGACTCAAATAGAAGAGATAATTTAAACAAAACACGCGCCGTTTGGACGCGTGTTTTTTTTATATTTATTACTTCTATTACTTTACTGCGAACTTATTTTTTAACGCAAATTGCCTAAGTCTTCTTCGGTCAAACGCCAGCGACCTTTTTTCTTCGATGTGCCGCGTCCGCGCATGGCGCTATTCATTATGAGTTTGTTCATGGAATGGCTTGAATGCGCATGACAAATGGCACAGGCAAGGCCATCGGCAGCATCTTGCTGGGGCACCACCTCTAACGCCAAAATGCGGCAGACCATCTCTTGTACTTGCTCTTTTGCCGCCGCACCATAGCCGCAAACCGCTTGCTTAATTTGGCGAGCAGTATATTCCGATACTTCTAAATCAAGAGCGACCATAGCGGCAATCGCCGCACCACGTGCTTGCCCGAGCTTCAACGCTGAGTCTGGGTTTTCTGCCATAAAAACTTGCTCGATAGCGGTATAAATCGGCTCGTCGCCATATTTTAAATGATGCTGGGTGATACGCGTTAAGCCATTAAAAATACGCTTTAGGCGCTCAGGCATCTCTTTGGTATCTGTGCGAATGGTGCCTGCGTCTATATACGTAAGTTTGTCGCCCGTTTGTTGGATAATGCCATAACCAGTCATGCGCGAACCCGGGTCAATCCCGATAATAATTGCCATAGTATTCCGTATTACTTACATTTTGTTTTATGGCTTAAAAATCAGCCGTAAGTTTGATAGTATAGCAATCAATCCCCATATACATCATATGTTAGCCATATTAATTTGCATGGCGCTTAATTTTTAGATTTTATCTTATAGGACGACACTTTATGGGTCAGATAGTTGGTATTGCCATCGTTTGGTTTATTATCGAGATGCTGCTTTGGTATTTACTTGCGCAGTTTATGAGCGGTTGGTGGGTATTTATGTGGTTTATTATCGCCGCCGTTATCGGTATCTCTTTTATACGTAAAGGGATGGCAGCACTCAATCCAATGGCGCAGCAGATGAAAGCTGGCGGTATGATGAACCCTGCGATGCGTCCACAAGAATCAACCATGATTAAAAGTGTCGCTGTAGCAGCGGCGGGTCTTTTGCTGCTGATTCCGGGTGTGCTCAGTGATTTATTAGCCTTACTGGTGATATTGCCGCCGGTGCAAAAAAAGCTCAAAGACTTTGCTAATAATTACGTTATGAACAATCAGCAAAAAATGATGGAGATGATGGCAAAACAGATGGGTGGACAAAACCCGTTTGGTGGCGCAGGCGGCATGGGCGGTCAAAATCCATTTGGCGGTGCAGGTGGTATGAACAACCAAAATCCATTTGGTCAACAGCAACAAAATCCGTTTGGCAATGTGTTTAAACAACATACTACTGTCGATGGGACGGCTAAAAACATCCCTAAAGATGTGAAGAAAATTACCAAATCGGCCAATGACGAATAATCAATTTATTATTAAATAGACATTCTTGCCGACATAAAAAAAGCCCCTTTTATCATTAATAAAAGGGGTTTTTTGAGTGTTAAAACTATTTTTTATAAAAGATAATATTTATAAATAAAATAGCTAATAACTGAATAAAACAACCGAAGTGCCGCCGTAAGATGGTGACCCATGAACCGTGAAGTTCAGGGCGGATGCGTCACTGCCTCTGCAGGTTTCCTGAGACACCGCAAGCGGTGCAGGCATACACAATGAGGCAATAGGTACCACATCCTGGTAAAGCATTATCGGCTCAGGGAATAAACATCTACTAGCCAACACTTCAGAATATAATTATCTTAACCAATGACTTGAGTGATTGCAAGTACGATTTACAGATTGCTACGTAGGGTTAATAAGCAGCATGAATGATGTTGAGTGTTCATTGTATTTACCATGAAATGGCAGAACTTTTAAGGGCATAAATATGGCTTAAAAGGACGATTTTTCAGCTATTTTGAGATATGTGTTAATATAGAGGACTGTAAACATCCTAAGATAGCATTCTAGGCGTTCATTCACTTGAGGAGCGGTAATCCATGACCCATAACCAGCAACAAGCAGAAATTATCGACGATAGTCAGGCTCAGCTCAATAATAAGCAAGATAGCGAGCAAAATAAAAAAGTGCCCCATGTCTTAATGATATTAGATGGTTTTGGGCATCGTGAAGACGATAAGGATAATGCGATTGCTGCCGCCCATATGCCAAATTTAGATAAGATTTATCAGCAATATCCGCATGGATTGATATCGGCTTCAGGAGAGGATGTCGGTCTGCCAGATGGTCAGTTTGGTAACTCAGAAGTTGGTCATATGAATTTGGGCGCTGGCCGCGTGCTTTATCAAGACTCCACTCGTATCTCAAATGAAGTCGCCAATCGTGAGTTCTATAAAAACGAAGCACTGGTTAATGCCGTAAAAGCGGCAAATAAGCTCGGTGGTAACGTGCATATTATGGGATTGTTGTCTGATGGCGGCGTGCACTCACATCAAGACCATATCGAGGCTATGTGCCATTCGGCATTGGTACACGGTGCCAAAAATGTCTTTGTGCATTGTTTTTTAGATGGCCGTGATACGCCGCCAAAATCTGCTGATAAGTACATCAACCGCTTACGCGATCATATTGCTAAGCTCAATGACCATTACGAAGGTGGCCGCGTGCAAATTGCCAGTATTATTGGGCGCTATTATGCAATGGATCGTGACAATCGCTGGGACCGTGTGCAAAAAGCCTATGAGCTTATCACCGAGGGTAAAGCCGACCGCTTAGCAACACGTGCCGATGGCGCCATACAAGCGGCGTATAAAGCACGCGAAACCGATGAGTTCATCAATCCAACGGTGGTGATTGGTCGCGACGAAGTGCCTTATACCGTCGATGACAATGATGCACTTATCTTTATGAACTTCCGCGCTGACCGTGCCCGTGAGCTTGCGCAAGCCTTTGTGCTACCAGATCATGAGTTTTCTGGTTTTGCCCGTCATAAGCAACCAAAGCTTGCTGCTTTTGTGATGTTGACGAAGTATTCTGACGTGTTAGCGGACAATCCAAAAACCAGTATCGCTTATTATCCAGCGTCTTTGACCAATACGCTTGGCGAGTATTTACAAGATAAAGGTAAAACCCAGCTACGTATCGCTGAAACTGAAAAATATGCGCACGTGACCTTTTTCTTTAGCGGCGGCCGCGAAGATGAATATGAAGGCGAGACGCGGATTTTAGTGCCATCGCCTGATGTTGCTACTTATGATTTACAGCCAGAAATGAGCGCGCCTGAGGTGACCGATGAGTTGGTCGCTGCTATCGAGTCGGGTAAATATGATGTGTTGGTGGTTAATTATGCCAACGGCGATATGGTCGGGCATACAGGTGTCTTTGAAGCCGCTGTCAAAGCGGTAGAGGCGTTGGATGTGTGCATTGGTCGCTTAGAAGAAGCGGTACGCGCTGCGGGTGGCGACATGCTGATCACCGCTGACCATGGCAACTGTGAGCAGATGCAAGACTACGAAAGTGGTCAGGTGCATACACAGCATACCACTGAGCTGGTGCCACTGATTTATATTGGTGAGAAAGCCGTAAAAGTACGTAGCGGTGGCAAGCTTAGTGATATTGCGCCTACGATTTTGGCATTAATGGATATCGAGCAACCAGATGAGATGACCGGTAAAAACTTACTGCTTTCGGCTACATAAACTAGACATTTAATAGGGTCATTTAGCAGTCTATTATTACTGCTAAAGCTATTGGGTTTTATAAAAAGGGAAAGATATTGAGTATCTTTCCCTTTTTTTGCATTTTTTTTTCGCATCCCCGCATTTTGCTTGATACATATTGTTTAAGTTACTTGCAATACTGTCCTAGTCTTAGGTAGAGGCGCAGTGTTATTTTAGACGACATTGTTCATGAATAACTTTATAATCATAAATATCTATACCCCACTCTCAACTTGAA
>NZ_DJUD01000077.1:0-3638 GCF_002439405.1 Psychrobacter sp. UBA6291
AATCTATGCTTTGTACTCAACAAAAAACTTGGTAATCCGCCTCTTCAGTTTGATTTGCTTATTTCAAGTTGAGAGTGGGGTATAATATCTAAAAATGGAATTCTTTACCGACGACGTTATTTATCAATGACACTATTTATTGACTATTAATTGTCATTAACTATTCATTGTTAATGAATAACAGTTTTCGCTTAGCACTTTTATAGTCGTGGTTTCAATTGTTTTTATTACCCAATAATTTTTATTCGAATGAGATATGTGTGATGAGACAATCTTTAGATTAACTGGTAATGAAAAGGTTGAGAAGATGGGTTTTGTAAACTGAGTTTTATAAAGCATTTATAGAGGAATTTGGCTTATCGTGCTTAGCTTTTTTATATTTAATGCGCGTATTCAGCAATAAATATGAAAAAACCATCAATATCCCGGAGTATATTGATGGTTAAGAGTATAACTGTCTATAATAACGAGCTGTCTGTGTTAGTTAATTGATTATATCAACTAACCATCACATCGATTTACAGCCACTACTCGCTATAATCCACCTGTGGATTATTTTTTCTTAGTAGGCCCAAGCAGCATACCCATTTGACGGCCTTCCATCTTAGGATACTGTTCGACGTTTGAGATATCAGCGGTATCTTCAATGATACGATCAAGTTGTTTGCGTCCAATCTCTTGATGCGCCATTTCGCGACCACGGAAACGGATACTGATTTTAACTTTATCTTGGTTTTCCAAGAAGCTGACGATTTTTTTCAGCTTAACTTGATAATCCGCCTCTTCAGTACTAGGACGTAGCTTCATCTCTTTGAGCTGGGTCTGTTTTTGGTTCTTCTTCGCTTCTTTCGCTTTCTGCTTTTGATCATAGAGGAAATGTTTATAATCCATGATTTTGCATACTGGCGGCTTGGCTTCAGGAACCAATTCGACCAAATCTAGGTTTTCATCACGCGCCGCTTTCATCGCGGTTTCGATATCGACCACGCCCATTTGCTCGCCATCTTCTTTAACCAAACGGACTTCTTTAGCATTGATATCTTCGTTGATGTTCAAACGGTTTGACTGTTTAATAGGTATTACTCCTCATCTGTTTTTGGGGTCTGTCGGCCTTTTTTGCTGACAGCAGTCTGTACTAAGCTAATAAATTCTGCAACACTCATGACGCCGAGGTTTTCACCTTCACGAGTTCGGACGTTGACACTGCCCGTTTCGACCTCTTTATCCCCTAATACTAGCATATAGGGAACGCGTTCTAATGTTTTCTCTCGTATCTTAAATCCAATCTTTTCGTTACGCAAGTCACTCGTCGCTCGCAAACCTGCATTTTTCAGCTCACGAACCACATTTTCACAAGCATCGGCTTGTTTATCAGTGATATTCATCACCGCTACTTGTTGCGGCGCAAGCCATACAGGCATCCAACCGGCGTAGTTTTCAATCAAAATACCAATGAAGCGCTCAAACGAGCCTAAGATTGCACGGTGCAGCATAATTGGGGTTTCGCGCTCATTTTGCTCATTGACAAATTCAGCATCAAGGCGCTCAGGCATATTTGGATCAACCTGAATCGTACCGCATTGCCACACGCGACCCAATGAATCCTTTAGACTAAACTCAATCTTCGGACCATAAAATGCGCCTTCACCCGGTAGATATTCCCAATCAAGACCTGAGCTATCTAGGGCATCTGCCAAGGCTTTTTCGGCAAAATCCCATGATTCATCGCTACCAACGCGTTTTTCAGGACGGGTTGAGAGCTTCATAATGATATTATCAAAACCAAAGTCTTCATACACTGCAAGGGTCAGTTTAATAAAATCCGCGACTTCTTGCTGAATTTGCGCTTGCGTACAGAAAATATGCGCATCATCTTGCGTGAAACCACGTACACGCATCAAACCATGCAATGAACCAGATGGTTCGTTACGATGGCACGAGCCAAACTCCGCCATACGTAGCGGCAGCTCACGGTAAGACTTTAAGCCTTGGTTAAATACTTGCACGTGACACGGGCAGTTCATTGGTTTTACTGCATAATCACGGTTTTCGCTCGAAGTGGTAAACATATTGGTGGCATAGTTGCCCCAATGGCCTGAACGTTCCCACAAGCTGCGATCGACGATTTGCGGCGTTTTGATTTCCTCATAACCATGGTCATGCTGCACTTTACGCATATATTGCTCAAGTACTTGATAAATCGTCCAACCATTGGCATGCCAAAACACCATGCCCGGCGCTTGCTCTTGCATATGAAACAGATTTAACGCTTTACCAATCTTACGATGGTCACGTTTTTCTGCCTCTTCAATACGTTGGATATAGGCTTTTAAATCTTTTTTATCTGCCCACGCCGTACCATAGATACGTTGTAGCTGTTCGTTCTTAGCATCACCGCGCCAATAAGCGCCTGACATTTTGGTCAGTTTAAATACTTTTAAGAAGCGCGTATTTGGCACGTGTGGACCACGGCACATATCGACATATTCTTGATGATGATATAGACCAAAGGCTTCTTCACCCGGCATGTCATTAATCAATTTCAGCTTATAATCTTCGCCGCGCTCTTCAAAAATCTTAATCACTTCATCGCGAGGGGTCATTTTTTTGATGACGTCATAATCTTGCTTAATCAGCTCCATCATGCGTTTTTCAATTTTTTCCATGTGCTCAGGCGTAAATGGCGTCTCACTATAGATGTCATAATAAAAGCCATCTTCGATAACAGGACCGATGACCATTTTTACGTCAGGATAAAGCTGTTTTACCGCATGACCTAACAAGTGGGCACATGAGTGGCGAATGATATCGACGCCGTCAGCGTCTTTTGGCGTCACGATTTCAACTTTTGCATCGGCAACGATGGGGTCGTGGGCATCTACTAAATGGCCATCAACGCGTCCCGCGACCGTCGCCTTCGCCAAGCCCGCTCCAATACTTTGCGCCACTTCCATGACCGTTGTATTGCCTTCAAAGTTTTTTACGCTACCATCAGGTAAAGTAATCGCTACCATAATCTATTCACCTTTTTGGGTCCGTTGGCAGTGATGATTGCAACCATCAATCATATAACCGTAAGACCACGTCAATTATATCTAACCGCTATAATATGTCGGATATGTTGTAAGAAATGGGCATTAACCACAAACACTGCGCTAAAATTTATCTTATATATTATGCTAATTAAGTAGCCATTTAATAACTGTTCATCAAATCGCTATAATATAATATAGAATAAGTTGCTTGTTAATAAGAATAATTAGGAGTGCCATGCAGTAATGTCATAAAAGCCGCTATTATAGCAAACGCTGCCTATTAACACTAGACAGCTGCGGCGCGGTAAGCTTCCCTATATAGGTACGCTTAATGTCAATATCAATAGTGTTGAATATATACCTATATAAGCCCAGTAATATAATGCATGGTTTATAAATGTCCAATTGAGCTTACTAATAAGCTTCGTAGCAAATAATAATTAAACATTAAGACATGTCTAGAGAATAATCCTCTTTGGTTTTATATATGTTTTTTACTAAGTTATTGAAAAATATAGTTTGTTTGTCACCTTCTAAAATAAATTAAGAAATCTATCGAAAATCGGTTGACACCCAGTCCAAAGCGTCTATAATACGCACCTC
>NZ_DJUD01000079.1:0-13051 GCF_002439405.1 Psychrobacter sp. UBA6291
TACTTTTTGATACACCACCAAATATTTATTTACTATCTTTTATAAACATTTTGCTTCATCTTTATTAGAATTAAATTTTAAAGAAGCTTACTTACGCTTAAATGCTTATATCAAGTTACTATAAGTTATAATTAAAAGCTTTAACTATATAAGATTACACTCTGCACACCTTGTTACCCCCTTTTACTTGATTGTTAGGGGTGACAACTATCCTGACACAGGGGGATAGTCTTGATGAAGCGAGAGCTTGGGTGCTTAGGTTTGCTCATTGGTATAACATGGAGCATAAGCACAGTCAGCTTAGATTTGTGACCCCTAATGAGCGCCATATGGGGGAGGATAAAGTCATTCTAGCAAATCGTAAGCAGACGATAGAGAGTGCGAAAGCATTAAATCCTGCTCGTTGGGGTAGCCGAGAGGTGAGAGATTGTACACCTGTGCCCCCAACCACTTTAAATCCAGTAAAAGAGCCAAAATCGATTGATAAGATGAGAGTCGCCTAATTCATTAAATGGTGACAAACACCGCTAGTCCAAATAGTCGATATATCATTAAAGCCAGTTGATCATAGTCTATCCTCGCTTCGGCAAAAAATCGCTGTAGTCTGCGATAGTCACTGTCGGTCTTGCCACCCTTAGGGAGGTGTCTTGCTATTTTTTTTAAGATTACTGCTTTGAGCAGTAATCAGGGCTATTATCATTAGGCTCAAACATGTGATTCTTGCCTTGTTCATACTCAGGTTTTGGGTTAAAGTTTCACTAAGTCTGTTAAAGTTTGGCATGGTCTGATTCGTCTTAAAAATTACTATTATGCCTTTGCTTTAACAGACTTTTTTGTTTTTTTTGTCGTGTGCAGAGAAGATTACAATACTTTTAATAAATATCGACTAAGAGTGTTAAGGCAATTAATAGAGGGTATAAATAGTAAAAAAATGTTTAAGGTGCATCTCATTGCGCATAGCAGTCTTATAGATGTCTGACGTTTTGACGGTGCAACAATTTTTGGTTACTAGGTTGCATTACTTGTACCTAAAGTAGGAGAGTAAATTGAAATTTACTATAATCGCTAACTATCTGCCTCATGTTTTAAATTTTAGAGGCAAGATTCTTGAAGCAGTATCAGACTTAGGCTATGAGATTCATATACTTGCGCCTGACTTAGATAGTCATCCTAATGAGTATAAACATTTAGACTCACTTGGCTATCATTTGCATTCAATTCCACTTCAGAGAACTGGCACTAACCCTGTGGTAGATATAAAAACACTTATCTATACTTATAAATTGCTAATTAGAATTAAACCTGATGCTATTCTCTCATATACTATAAAGCCAGTTGTTTATGGCACGTTAGCAGCTTGGCTAGCTAGAGTGCCTAAACGCTTTGTTCTACTTTCAGGTTTAGGATATGCTTTCCAGAACTCTGATGAGAAAAGTAGAACGACAAAACTACAGCGTATAGTTTACGCTTTATACAAACAATCATTATCGAAAGCAACAACAACTTTCTTTCAAAATCCAGACGATTTAAAGTTATTTAGTCAGCTAAACCTAACTACCAGTAAGAATCATACGGAAGTTATAAATGGCTCGGGTGTTGATGTTAGCGACTTTAATGTTGTTGACTTTCCAAAAGATACAGATGGTAAAATTAAACCCTCTTTTCTATTGGTTGCACGACTCTTAAAAGACAAAGGCATAGTTGAGTATGTTGAAGCTGCAAAACTAGTAAAGCAAAAGTATCCCCAAACTGAATTTCATCTGGTAGGTTGGATTGATGAAAATCCAGCGGCTATAGAGCAATCTCAGTTAGATGAATGGATATCATCTAATGTTATCCAATACTGGGGAAAGCTTGAAGATGTTAGACCTGCGATAGCAGAAAGCTCCGTTTATGTACTACCCTCTTATAGAGAAGGTACCTCACGCTCTGTACTTGAAGCCATGTCTATGGGTAGGCCTATTATTACAACAGATGCCCCAGGTTGCCGTGAGACAGTAGTTCGAGGTAAAAATGGCTACTTGGTGCCTGTAAAGTCCATTAACGAACTTGCTAATTCTATGTTCATTTTTATTGAGAACACCAGTCTTATTGAAGAGATGGGACAGGCATCTAGAGCTATCGCTGAAGAAAAATATGATGTTAAAAAAGTGAATGATCATATGATTAAAGAAATGAAACTTTAAATATTAGCTTAAAATCATACCTAGATATTACTTAACAACTACCTACTATACGGATCTTTAATGAACATTCTAGTTACCGGTGCTAATGGCTTCATAGGCCAAGCTTTAGTCAAAAATATTTTACAGACCAAGCATAATGTTATCGCATGTGTACGTCAATCAGTTAAACCCACTTTAGATTGTGAATATCGCTTTATTGAAAATCTTGACTCTAAAACTGATTGGGAACAAATTCTTAAAGGAATTGACGTAGTTGTACACTGTGCAGGTAAAGCCAGTGTGTCAAAAGACCATAAAAATGAACCTTCGAAATCTTTAAAAGAAATCAATACTGCAGCGACGCTGAATCTAGCAAAGCAGGCTGTGGATATGGGTATTCAAAGATTTATTTTTTTGAGTTCAATCAAGGTCAATGGCGAATATAGCCTACCTAACCAGCCGTTTACACCCGAAGTCACGACTCCCCCCTCGGACCCTTATGGCTATAGTAAGTATAAAGCAGAGCTAGGACTAAAAGAAATTGCGAATAACTCCACTATGGATTATATCATTATTCGTCCTACCTTGGTTTATGGCGAAAATGTTAAAGGTAACTTTCATTCATTAATGAAATGGACTTATAAAGGTGTTCCTCTACCTATAGGTGGGATCAAAAAGAACTTGCGTAGCTTAGTGTATGTCGATAATTTGGTTGATTTTATTGTTACCTGTATCGAGCATAAAAATGCTAAAAATGAAGTGTTTTTGATATCTGATGATGATGATATTTCTACAGCTAGTTTATTAGAAGAGATATCAAAAGGTTTAGGCGTTAAAAACAAAGCGGTAAACATACCTCCTAAATTGATTGATACGGCAGCGAGTGCAGTCGGTAAATCAAGTGTCGCTCAAAGGCTATCAGGATCATTGCAAGTTGATATTAGTAAGGCTAAAAATTTGTTAGATTGGAAGCCTAAATACTCAACTAGTGAGTCGATCCAAAAGACTGCTAAGTCTTATAAATCAAACTTAATGGCTTCTAAGTCTATGGTTTTACAGAGACCTTTGGATATTATGTTTTCAGCGACCGGTCTAGTAGTAGCCTCACCATTGTTAATTGGTGCAACCGCTATTGGTTACTTGGATACAGGCTCGCCCTTATTTATTCAAGAGCGGGTGGGTAAAGATCAAAAGCCATTTAAGCTTATTAAGTTCCGTACTATGAAGTTAGATACAGCTTCTGTAGCTAGTCACTTAGCCGATAACAGCTCAATCACTAAACTGGGCAAAGTGTTACGCAAAACCAAACTCGATGAGCTACCACAGCTTATCAATGTACTAAAAGGTGAGATGAGCTTGGTAGGTCCGAGACCTAACCTTTTTAATCAAAGCGATCTTATTGAAGCTAGAGAGAGAATGGGTGTTTATAAAGTTTTACCAGGTATCACGGGTTTGGCTCAATTAAGTGGTATCGATATGTCCACACCTGAATGCTTAGCTAAAAAAGACAAAGAAATGATTGATACTATCAACCTTAAAAACTATTTTTCTTATATACTGAGTACTGCTTTAGGTAAAGGTAGTGGCGACGCAGTTAAATGAAAAACAATATAATCTCAGTTATTTGGAAGTAACCTATCATGTATAAAAAGCTAAGTCTGGTCCTAAGTTTGAGTGTCTTATCCTCAGTGTCGATGTTGGCATCTGCACAAAACCTGTATATGAACGATCTAAAGCTTAAGGCAGATCTTGACTGGCTGAATACTCAAGGGGTCGCGCAGATTAGCACCAGTACTTGGCCGCTGACTGCCAATGAGATTAAACGTGCTTTACATACAGCTAATGCCCAGACACCTGCGCAGCAGCAGATCCTGCAGTCGGTACAAGCGCGATTGAGCCAGAACCGTGACTCAGTGGTAAAAGGGTCGGCGGCACTGCACGTACAAACCGATAGAGATCAGCTACCACAAAAATTTGCTGATGATAAGCTGGCGGGTCAACAAGCAAGTGTTGGCGTGTCGCTTAGCGAAGCAGAGTGGGAGTTTAATTTACAAGCCAACTTGAAAAATGACAAACTTATCGATGACAGCTCAGATGTTAGCTTTGAGGGCTCGTACCTTGCTGGTACTGCTGCCAATCAATGGTTGATCGCGGGTAAAATTCCAACGTGGTGGGGACCTGGGCATGATGGTAGCCTTATTCGAGGAGATGCAAGCTTACCAGTGACAGGCTTTACCATGCAGCGAGATCAACAAACAGCGCCGGCATCCCCATATTTATCGTGGGTAGGACCTTGGCAGTATCAGCTATTTGCTGGTCAGTTAGAAGATTATGAAGCGATTCCTGATGCTAAGCTATTTGGTATGCGCCTAACAGCTAATCCTACAGACTGGTTAGAATTAGGAGCTTCACGTACCTTTATGTGGGGCGGTGAAGGTCGTCCCCAGAGTTTTAGCTCTTTTACTGATGCTTTATTAGGAACCAAAGATAACGAAGCAACTAATAGTATAGAGGCGGCTGATGACCCAGCTAATCAACTGGGTGGTTTTGATGCGCGCTTAAATTTAGCACCATTGGTGAATATCCCTGCAGGTGTTTATGCTCAATATGTGGGTGAAGATGAAGCAGGCGGCTTGCCTGCTAAAAATATGTATTTAGCTGGTGTTGATTATGCTTCTGCTGCTTATGGTAAGCCGTACCAACTGTATGCAGAGTATACAGACACTCGTTCTAGTGGTGAGGTAAAAGGCGTTTCTTATGACCACTTTATCTATACAGACGGCTATTATCAGCAAGGTTTTCCATTAGGCTATGCACTAGGCGGTGATGCGGAAAGTATTGCGCTTGGTGGTCGCTTATGGCTCGATAACCATAATTTTATTAATGCAAAACTACAGCATGCTAAGGTGAATCAAGCTGATGAAGCCATTAATCAAGCGTTCCCAACGACTGATAAGCTGACTGGTATTGATGTGGCTTGGGAGCATCAGTACAATCCAAAGACGCTGATATCTAGTAGACTTTGGGCAGTTGACTCTGATACCCAGTCCACTGATGTTGGGGCTGGTGTAGGTATAGAATTTAATACTTATTAAATGACTGTTTAATCAGTTTAAGGAAGTTTTCGAACATAAAAAGTCGGTCTATTATAATTAATAGGCCGATTTTTTATAGTGAGTTTACAGATTTTAAAGTAAGGACTGTTAATAGGGCGCTAGGATTTCTTAGCTCAGACAGGTACAATATCAGTCTCAATTAACGGTCAAAAAGAATTGACCGAGCATAAGACAGGCATGCAAAGATACTGCAGGCGCTGTCTTCATTTTTTATCGTACCCTATTTTTTATCGCACCCTCTATTGGAGTTACTATGTCAATTGCGTCTATTACGTCAACTGCCCAAGGATCTGCTACCGTTTTGGACGGTAAAGCACTTGCTAAACAAATAGAACAGCAACTGAGTGAGCGTGTAGACGCTATCAAAGATAAGACCGGACGTACCCCAAGCTTGGCAACGATATTGGTCGGTGACGATCCTGCTTCTGCAACTTATGTACGTATGAAAGGCAATGCTTGTAAACGTGTCGGCATGGACTCTATACGCGTTGAAATGCCAAGTGCGACAACGACCGAAGAGCTGATGGCAAAAATAGATGAGCTCAATAATAATCCAGACGTCCACGGTATTTTATTGCAGCATCCAGTTCCGGCGCATATCGACGAGCGTGCTTGCTTTGAGCAGATTGACTTGGCAAAAGACGTCGATGGTGTGACTTGTTTGGGCTTTGGTCGTATGGCGATGCAGCAGTCCGCTTATGGCTCATGCACCCCGCAAGGTATCATGCATTTATTAGAGCATCATAATATTGAGCTTGCAGGCAAAGAGGCGGTAGTTGTAGGGCGCAGTGCCATCTTGGGTAAACCAATGGCGATGATGCTATTAAATGCCAACTGCACGGTAACGATTTGCCATTCAAGAACGCAAGATTTAGAGTCACATATCAAGCGTGCTGATATCGTTGTTGGCGCAGTGGGTGTGCCTGAGCTGATTAAAGCCGAATGGATTAAAGAAGGCGCAGTGGTGATCGATGCAGGTTTCCATCCAATGGATAATGGCGGCGTCGGTGATATCGAGTTGCAAGGCGTAGAAAATATCGCTAGTGCTTATACACCAGTTCCCGGCGGTGTTGGACCGATGACCATTAATACCCTTATTCGCCAAACCGTTGATGCAGCTGAAAAGTCTGCTGGTTTAGACAACAGTGCAGTCAGCTAATGAAGCCGCTGTCAGAGCAAGAACCAGAACAGCAATGGGAACAGAAAAATAGTAAAGTCCATCAAGCCCAACAAACCAATACCGCTCATGTATCAAAGCCAAATATGGGGATACATGAGCGCATGCAACATATCGGCCGTGAGTTTGTCGATATTTGCCACTATATTATTTTATTTTTAATCAGTGTGGTGGTGGTTTGGACAGCGGGCAAAGAGTTCTTTGTGATTTTTCAAAAAGGCTCAGCAGATTTAAAAGATATTTTACTGCTATTTATTTATCTTGAACTACTGGCGATGATTGGTATTTACTTTAAAACCCATCGTCTGCCAGTGCAGTTTTTGATATTTATTGCCATTACCGCTTTATCACGCCATTTGGTGGTTGATGTACAAGCGGTATCCGATAACTTCCATCTTTGGCTATTGGCAACGATTTCCTTTGCCATTATGGTACTGAGTGCGTCGATTGTAATATTAACGTGGACGGCGAAGATGTTTGGGCGACCAGAAGATTATTTGGATGATCATCAAATAAGAAGTACCGAGCATCATCTGCCAAGCGTTGATAGTAAGCCTTATCGTAAATAAGGTCTTTTTAAAAAACATCATTGTTGAATGGCTTTCAATAAATTGCTGTGAATAAATGGTTTTTAATAAAAAAGGGTTGCCAATTAAATGGCAGCCCTTTTTTTGTCTGAAATTCTCTTAAATTACAGCCAACCCAAGCGTTTAAAGTTAAAGTATAAAAAGCTACACAGTGAGATGATAACTGCCATGATAACAAGGTAAGAATACTGCCAATGCAGCTCAGGCATAAAATCAAAGTTCATGCCATAGATACCAGCAATCGCTGTCGGTACGGCCAAAATACCAGCCCAAGCAGCAAGTTTACGGACCACCTCATTCTGTCCCATATTTACCATGGCGAGGTAAGTATTCATGACCACGCTAAGCATTTCATTTAAGCCATTAATCGCATCTAAAGAATGCAATAAATGGTCATTCACATCTCGGAAATAAGGTTTTGCAGCATGGGAAAACGGCGATATCAAATCGCTTTTATCGTGATTAATAAAGAAACTACAGATATCTTGTACCGGTAAAATCACCGCCCGCATATGCACCAGCTGGGATTTTAATTCATACAGATTTCTAAGCGTTTCTTTATTAAACTCATAAGTAAAAATATTACGTTCTTGCTCACGCAGATAACTGCCTAAGCGATCGGTAATCGGCATATAGTTATCGACGATAAAATCGAGTATGGCATGCAGGACAAAGATAGGTCCCATGCGCAGTTTTTCTGGGCGGCGATGGCAGTGTTCGCGCACTGGCATATAAGAGTTCGACGGCCCATTACGAATGGTAATGAGATAGTTTTTGCCCATAAATATCGCCGTGGTGCCATAGCGAATGACATTGTCTTCGAGCTTGGCGGTTCGTAGCACCACAAATATCATGTCATTATCGTAGTTTTCAACCTTGGCGCGCTGATGGTCAGCAAAGGCATCTTCGATCGCCAGTTCATGTAGCTCAAAGGCATCTCTAACTTTGACCATGGTCTCTAAACTCGGATCATACAGACCAAGCCAAATAAATTGCCCGCTATTACTTAAAGCGCGACTCACGTCATTTAGGCCGATTTTATTGACTTTTTCGCCAGTTTTACGCGAGTAGGCGTAGCAATTGACCACTTCGTCATCGCTCGATAAGTCGATATCTTCATAGCGCTCAGAGTCGGGGTCATAGACGGTCATGGTCTCAATCGTATCTTCGACCGTCGCATCGGCATCGCCATAAATATAGCTGTCATAGCTGGCGTAATTGTCTAAATAAGAGCGCTCATCGCCCATGCTGGTGTCGATAAGGCTGACATTAGAGTCAGGTGTGATACGCGTTGTCGGTTTGACAATCAGGTCATCATCTTGGTTCATACCTTCTCCTTTAGTCGGTGGCTAATATTAAATAAATGTTAAATAAACGTGAAAATGACATGGGCTAAAACATCTTTAGCCTATTAATTTATGTTCCTCACCTTTTTTATATTGCTTCTCTGCAAACTACAATGCATAGCGTTTTAGCGTGTCGATATCCACCAAGCTTAATAAGCTTTCGTGACAGGCTTCGAGCTTTATCTGCGGGGCAATATCGAAGTCTAATGCTTCAACCCAGCGTAGCGCGCAGATACACCAGTAATCACCAGGTTGCAGGCCAGAAAAACCATACTCAGGCAGCGGCGTAATCAAGTCATTACCACGACTGGCTGAGAAGTTTAAAAATTCACTGGTCATCTTCGCGCATACAGTATGCTGACCAACGTCATGGTTACCGGTATGACAAAAGCCATTGCGATAATAGCCAGTAATAGGGTCAAAACAACAGCTGGCAAGGGCAGTGCCAAGGACGTTGGTTTGGTTAATGGCAGGGTTTGGGTGGTAATCAGATGACATAAGGCTTTCCGAGATAAAAATATGCTTTAGTGTAACATGAGTCTAGCGATAAGGCGTTATCAAGCAACAGATGGTAAACGCTTTACAAGGTTTAAGTACGGTTTATAAGGCAGGCCGCTTCTTTGTTAAAGAATGAGTTTAGGAGACAATGAGTTCATTACATCATGCGTTCGCAAAATAATTAGATGGCAATTGGGTTCAATTGTCACTAGGCGAAGCTTGACTGCTATGCTAAACTAAAGCATCAAGTGCCTTGATTATTTATCATAGTTTTCTATCGCATAAATTTTAGCGCATAAAGATACTCGTCTTATCATCCTAACTTATACTTATTACTCACCCTTTTGCGGTCACCTAGTTTGCTTATAGATAATTGGGTCGGTGATGTTGCGCGTCAAAAATACAAAACGCCTTATATCACTGCCATTATGAATACGACTTTTTAGTACCGCATCAGTACCGCGTTTTTGGTAAGCGCTACGCCAAACAAGGATTCATTGTGTCTGTCAGTTCTGATTTTGCAAAACCTGCCCAGTCAAATACGACAAAACCAGCGGCGACTCAGCCTGCTGATAACCGTGCTGCCGCTAATGGTCTGCCATATCTCAACAACTTTGCCAGTGACGTTGCCAATAACAGCTGGCTGCTGCCTGATGGGGTCGTCGATGTGCTGTTTGAAGATGCTCATAAGCAAGAGGTACTGAGACATCAATTGATCCAGCAGCTTATTAGCCATGGCTATGAGTTGGTCAATCCGCCGATGATTGAGTTTACCGAATCGTTATTGAGTGAAGCTTCAGAAGATTTAAAACGTCAAACCTTTAAGATTATCGATCAGCTGACCGGTCGTTTGATGGGCGTGCGCGCCGATATTACGCCGCAGATTTTGCGTATTGATGCGCATCACGGTGGTAATGGTATTGCGCGTTATTGCTACGCCGGTGATGTCATTCATACGTTGCCTTCAGGACTCTTTGGCTCGCGTACACCGCTACAACTCGGTGCAGAGATATTTGGTTGCGGCGAACTTGCAGCTGATATTGAGCTGATAGATGTACTGTTTAGTATGGTCAATAGCTTGGATATGAGCGCAGCGCTACATATTGACTTGGGTCATGTGGCGATATTTAAGCGTTTGGCGGCACTGGCTGAGTTGTCAGATAATGACACCGATCAATTGATGCATCTGTATGCCAATAAAAATTTACCAGAGCTAAAACGTGTCTGCCAGCTATTGACAATGGGTAATGATTTTTACGCATTGGCGCGTTTTGGTCATGATATGGCAAAGTTATTAGACACGCTGTCAAATACTGCTAAGCAAGATACACACATCGTGACGGCTGTCGATGAGTTGCAACGTCTACAGACTCATTTAGAAACGCAGTGGCAGACGCCAGTCAGTATCGATGTGACCGAACTGTCGGGCTATCATTATCATACCGGTATTATCTTTAACGGCTATATCAATAGTGAAACCCAGCCGCTGGTACGTGGTGGGCGTTTTGATGGTATGCAAAGTGTTGGTCAATTAAGCGCAAAGCAGCCACGTCAAGCGACAGGCTTTAGTATGGATGTCAGCCGTTTGTTGGCGCATACGCAGCTTGAGTCACCAATTATTGTACTGGTTGATTATCAAGCGTTACAGCACGCTAATGCTGATAAAGCGCAAATGCAGAATCTATTACAACAAGTCACAAGCTTACGTCAGCAAGGTTACCGCGTCACTATGCCATTAACGGCTGATGACCGTCCAGCAGCGCTAACGCACCGTTTAAACTTTGTAGATAATGAGTGGCGTCTAGAAGCGGTTTAAATTTAAAAAAACTGTTACGCTCACAATCAGTTTGAATAAGGCTTATTTATTGAAGCTTATTTATTAAATTTTGAAAAACAGACAGTGAATAACATATCATTTCTTAGTGCTAATTAAGTTTTGCTAGGTTGTTTTAAAATTATTGCTGCACACACCTCAATACATAAAGGTAAGGATTAATCATGGGTAAGAATGTCGTAGTTTTGGGTAGCCAATGGGGCGATGAAGGTAAAGGTAAAATCGTTGATTTACTGACCGAAAAAGCCTCAGCCGTTGCACGTTTCCAAGGCGGGCATAATGCCGGTCACACCTTAGTTGTCGATGGCAAAACCACCATCCTACATCTGATTCCTTCAGGTATCTTGCGTGAAGGCGTAACCTGCTTCATCGGTAACGGCGTGGTGCTAGCACCTGACGCTCTATTAAAAGAGATGAAAGCCCTAGAAGAGAAAAATGTGCCAGTCCGTGAGCGCCTACGTATTTCACCAAACTGTCCATTGATTATGCCTTATCACGTGGCGCTTGACCAAGCACGCGAAGCTAAGCGCGGCACGGGAAAAATCGGTACCACAGGTCGCGGTATTGGTCCAGCTTATGAGGATAAAGTTGCGCGCCGTGCAATTAAACTTGCTGACTTGTTCCGTGATGACTTAGAAGAAAAACTGCGCAATCTAATCGAATATCATAACTTCCAACTGACTCAGTACTATAAAGTGGACGCTATTGATTTTGATGAAACCTTTAAGCTTTGCCAAGAGTGGCGCGAGGAAATCAAAGGCATGGTTATCGATGTGACCGAAGACCTAAACCAGCTACGTCTTGCTGGCAAAAACCTAATGTTTGAAGGTGCGCAAGGTACCTTGCTTGATATCGACCACGGTACTTACCCGTTTGTGACCAGCTCTAGCGTCACTGCGGGCGGTGTGTCGACTGGTACAGGTATCGGTCCATTATATTTAGACTATGTATTGGGTATCACTAAAGCGTACACCACGCGCGTTGGTAGTGGCCCGTTCCCAACTGAATTGTTTGATGATGTTGGGGCGCATTTGGCCAAAGTTGGTCATGAGTTTGGTGCAACCACTGGTCGCGCGCGTCGCTGTGGTTGGTTCGATGCTGAATCATTACGCCGTGCCGTGGTACTAAACTCTATGTCAGGTATCTGCTTGACTAAGCTTGACGTATTAGACGGTCTAGAAGAGCTATTAATCGGTGTTGGTTATAACTTACCCGAAACTGAGTGTGCAGGCGCGCATGATGCTGAATTCTATGAGTCAGTCACGCCTAAGTACGAAACCCTACAAGGCTGGAGCGAGTCAACGGTTGGTATCACAAGCTATGACGACCTACCAGAAAACGCTAAAATTTACATCAAACGTATCGAAGAGTTGATTGGTTGCCCAGTTGATATCATCTCAACCGGTCCTGACCGTGAAGAAACGATTGTATTACGCGATCCGTATGATGCTTAAATATTAGCTGGCTTTGATTGAATAATAAAACCCTAATGCTGAGCATTGGGGTTTTTTAGTAGAAATAAATTATAAATATTTGCTAAATGAGCAGCAAATTTTGTCCTTATGCAAGCGACTTTTCTAAATTAACGCTATCATTTACAGGCTCAATCATTATAATAGGCAACAATCCTGTGTTGGCACTCAGGTTGCCGCATTGGCAAATAAAAATGGCTTAATTTAGCCATTACCAACACAGTGGTCAAGGACATAACAATTTATTTCTTATCCAACTCACTCTTAATAGGAGCTTTTCATGGCTAACGAACGTACTTTATCTATCATCAAACCTGACGCAGTAGCTGGTAACCACATCGGCGCTATCTACGACCGTTTTGAAAAAGCGGGTCTAAAAATTGTTGCCGCTAAAATGCTACAACTTGATGATGAAAAAGCAGGCGGTTTTTACGCTGAGCACGCTGAGCGTCCATTTTACAACGACCTAAAATCTTTCATGATGTCAGGTCCAGTATTGGTATCAGTGCTAGAAGGCGAAAACGCAATCGCTAAGCACCGTGAAATCATGGGCGCAACTAACCCAAAAGACGCTGCTGAAGGCACTATCCGTGCTGACTTCGCTAGCAGCATCGATGAAAACGCCGTTCATGGTTCAGATTCAGCGGAATCAGCAGCCCGTGAAATCAGCTATTTCTTCAATGAAGATGAAGTTTGTGCACGTACGCGTTAATAGCAGCAGTTATTGATAATCGCTTTGATGCTGGTTATCGATAATTAGTGTAGCAAGACGGCTTATATCTTTTGGTATAAGCCGTTTTAGCTATAATAGTTTGATTCTATATTGAAATTCTTGGTGTAATGGACAAAATTCATG
>NZ_DJUD01000008.1:0-6058 GCF_002439405.1 Psychrobacter sp. UBA6291
AGCAACTTTGGACTTCTTTTTTTATCTTTTTTTTGAGCCCTTATCCCGAACTGGGGTTAAGTAGTTAAAAACCGCTTTTTAGAATGAATGAGCATTTGTCATCTTATCTATAAATCGCTACATTTTGTAGACCACCTAAACAAAATGGTGCTATTTTTTAGACGCACTCTAAGTAAATAAATTAATAATAAACAACAGACTTTAGGTGTAAAAATAAGCTTTACTAAACTTAGAGATAATTTCAAGAATAATAACGATAAATAGGATCTGCCGTGCGCCAATGGATTGCTTTTAGCTTATTGTTAATAAGCTCACTCATATTGTCGTTGCCCGTATCTGCTGCTGTATCAAGTTGTGATGCGCCGATTAAATTTGGCGCGCTTACGTGGGAGAGTGGGCAATTTACCACTGGGGTGTTGAAATATATCACTGAAAACGGCTATGGCTGCCAAGTGACTGAGGTACCGGGTGCTGGTCCGGCGCTTGAAAATGCCCTGCTGCAAGATGATATCCAAGTAATCGGCGAACAGTGGATAGGGCGCTCGCCGATTTTAGAGCAAGCGATCGAGGACAAAAAGGTGGCCATTATTGGCGATACGCTTGAGGGCGGTGCGACTCAAGGTTGGTATGTGCCCAAATATGTCCTAGAGGAAAATCCGGGTCTGCGTCGTTATCAAGATTTGCCCAAATACGCTGAGCTATTTAAAGATCCTGAAGACCCGAGTAAGTCGCGCTTTATGAACTGTCCGTCAGGATGGGCATGTGAGATTTTTAATACCCGTTTATTAAAAAATACCGGTTTAGATAAGACTTTTAACAGTGTCCACCCCGGTACAGGCGCTGCGCTTGATGCTGAAATATCCTCTGCTTTTGAACAACATAAACCCTTATTATTTTATTACTGGCAACCGACTGGGCTAATGGCAAAATACGATTTTGCGCCATTAGAGTTCCCTGCGCACGATGACGCCTGCTGGCAAGATTTACTACTTGCTAATGGCACCTCTGACTGTATTTCAGGCTTTCCTGTTTCTCCTTTGAGTATTGCGGTATCGACCCCCTTCATGCAGTCTAATCCTGAGCTGACCGATTTTTTTAAACAAGTTAAATTTACCCCGGATCAGCTCAACGGCGCTATTTTAGAGATGAGTGAAAACAAGCGCAGCGGTGATGAGCAAGCGCTGGTATTTTTACGTCAAAATCCTCATATTTGGCAGACGTGGATAACGCCAGAAGCGGTAGATAATGTGGCAGCGAAACTTGGCATTAGTCTGAACGGTAACACTTTATCAAATAACGCTGCATCAGATAGGTTAGAAAACAATAATAGAGCCAATTTATTCGGTTTGTCTTCAAGCTTTCCTGCATGGTCGCTTGAAACGTCGCTCAATAACGTCTTAGCGACTGTGGTTAGAAACTATGGTGACGTTTTTCGCAGTGTTAGTAGCGCCGCTTTAACCTATCTATTGTTGCCCATTGAACGCTTTTTAACCTTTATGCCGCCGTGGCTAATCATTACGCTCGCAACCGTTTTAGCATGGTTTGGCGTTCGTAAAATATGGTTTGCGCTGGCATGTGGCGTCGGATTATTTCTAATTGGTGCGTTTGGACTATGGAGTGCATTGATTGATACCTTTGCGCTGCTCATTGTCTCAGTGTTGGTCACGGTGGTGGTTGGTATTCCAATTGGTATCGCCATGTCTGGTAGTAAAATCTTGCGTAAAATTATCACACCGATACTCGATGTGATGCAGACCATGCCAAGCTTTGTCTATTTAATACCCGTGCTGATGTTATTTGGCATCGGAAAAGTGCCCGCGCTATTTGCCACCATTATTTATGCCTTGCCACCGCTGATTCGTCTGACCGCTTTGGGAATTACCCAGGTCAACCATGAAATGGTCGAAGCAGGGCGCTCATTTGGTAGCACGCATTTGCAGCTGCTGATTTGGATTAAGTTGCCGCAAGCGCTGCCTAGTATCATGGCGGGTATTAATCAAGCGGTCATGATGTCGCTGTCTATGGTGGTGTTAGCTTCTATGATTGGCGCGCCGGGTCTTGGTGAAGATGTGTTGCAATCGATTCAAACGCTTAATATCGGTCAAGGCTTACAAGCGGGTACTGCTATTGTCATTGTCGCTATTATCATTGACCGTATTACGCAGGCCTTTGGGCAAGGAAAACGCGCGCGGCAAAAAACCATTGATGCAGGCAGACGCCCAATTGGTTAATGATGAATCATAAAAATAAAAAATGAGAGCCACAATGAACCATATTCAATTAGAAAATATCAGCAAGATTTATAATGCCAATAGCTCGCAAGCGCAGTCGGCCTTGGCATTATTGGCAGAAGGTATGGACAGCATTGCCGTAAAAAAGCAGACTGGCTATTCGGTCGGTCTTTATGATATCAATTTAAGCGTTAAAGCGGGCGAGCTGCATTGTATAATGGGCTTGTCAGGCTCTGGTAAATCAACCTTGATACGCCATATCAATCGTTTGATTGATCCAACTAGCGGAAAAATTTGGGTTGATACCGCTATTAACGCGAAAGAATCTACAGAGGGAACTGTCTCTAATTCAGCGGTCGCAAGCGAAGAGCAATTACCGGCTAGAAACGAAAAGTCTTCTGCTATTAATATCCTAGCACTCAATGATAAAGAGCTACAGCACTATCGTCAGCAAACAGTCAGTATGGTGTTTCAGCATTTTGGTTTGGTGCCTCATATGACGGTGCTACAAAATGTCGCTTACGGTTTACGTGTGCGCAAAATGAGTACCAAGGAGCGCCATGAAGTGGCAAGTTATTGGCTCAATGAGGTCGGGCTACCCAATCTAGAACGCAGCTATCCTGATGAATTATCTGGCGGTATGCAGCAGCGGGTAGGACTGGCACGGGCGTTGGCGACCGACAATCCAATATTGCTGATGGATGAGGCATTCTCCGCACTTGATCCCCTTATTCGCGCGCAGCTACAAGACCAGTTGCTTGATTTACAAGAACGGCTTAATAAAACCATCGTCTTTATTACCCATGATATCGATGAAGCAGTCAAAGTTGGTCAACGTATCAGTATTTTAAATGGTGGGCGGCTGGTACAAACTGGTAGCGCAACTGAGTTACGCAATAATCCCGCTGATGATTATGTGGCGCAATTTATGGGTGCTAAAAGTTAACTACCTTATATTCTTAACCTAACTGATATTGACTATTAAATGTCTTATTAAGTGATTGATTGGCCTAGTAATATTGATTTTTCACTATTTTATCCTCATATAAATATAATCGCCCATTAATAATTGCTCACATCATTTCTTTGTGCTCACTTGTGTATATCATTACTCTTACGGCGTTGTTAAAGAAGTGTAGCAACCGCTTATTTACTATTAAAGTAGACTCCACTAGCTATGTATACTATTAAGATAGTCTAATGTCTTTGTCATTCTTTTTATTTTCATATATCTCGCAATCTATTTGCTTTCACTAACATTCATTCTGCTTTATTGATTTTGAATACGCTTGACAATTATTAATCATTAAGCGGGTGCACGTAATATTTTGTGAAAAGGATACTTCATGCTACCTGATAAACAAGATAATAAGTCTCATCATACCAATCGCTCTGATAAGGGCAGCAACCCTCATGATTTAGCGACACAGTCCCCACGAACAGCTGCGCGTTGCTTAAAAAACGTCAGTGCTTTTGGGGTAACGACGGTGTTAAGTGCAGGGATTTTGGTTGGTTGCGGGCAAATGAGTAGCGCAGAAAACAATGCTAAGAGCAATGCTAATGCCAGTAGCCAAAACAGCGGTGTAAAAAATTCACGGGATATGCTGCCATCTGACATGCTCGGGCAAATGCAAGCGTTGCCGCAATTGACCAAGGGTTTAGGCGATACAGGCGCGGCCGTCATTGACCCGAATAAACCTACCTTAATTAAATTTTGGGCAAGCTGGTGCCCGTTATGTCTAGGCACGCTTGCAGAAACCGAAGAGTGGCGTACCGATCCTAAGTTTGCCGGTTTAAACCTTATTACCGTTGCCAGTCCCGGTCATCTTAATGAAAAAGCAGAGAGCGACTTCAGGACTTGGTATGCAGGTGTGCAAGCTGATTATCCTAAACTACCCGTATTATTAGACGCTTCAGGCGAGATGATTAATAAGCTTGGCGTGCAAGTGTATCCAAGCTGGGCGATACTCGATAAAAAAGGCAATTTGGTGCACTTAGTAAAAGGAAATATATCAGCAGAGCAAGCCTATGCCCTTGCTGAAAATGCTGATAATGACTTTGCCGAGCTAAAAGCGGGTAATGCCAAACCGGCAAACGCCCAAGCATTGAATAACAACAGTAAAATTGAAACCATCAAACAAAAAGATGGCGTTTATTATAACGATAAAGGTAAGGCGATTAATACGCGCTCAATCTATTTAGCAGGTGGCTGCTTCTGGGGCGTTGAAGCTTATATGGAGCGTGTCGAAGGTGTGGTCGATGCAGTCTCAGGCTATGCCAATGGCGACACGGCCAATCCAAGCTATGAGCAAGTGATTCGCGGCTCAGGTCATGCCGAGACGGTTAAAGTCACCTACGATGCCGATAAAACCGATCTTGATACTATTTTAAAATACTACTTGCGCGTGATAGACCCAACCAGCCTCAATAAGCAAGGCAATGATCGCGGTGTCCAGTACCGTTCGGGCGTTTATTACACCGATAAAGCAGATAAAGCGGTCATCGATGCGGCCCTTAAACGTATCCAAAGCCAGTATAAACAAAAAGTCGTCGTCGAAAATAAGCCTTTAGATAACTTTTATCTGGCTGAGATGTATCATCAGGATTATTTGGCAAAAAATCCAAATGGCTATTGTCATGTCGATTTAAGCCTTGCCGATGATAAACCAGAAGGCACTGCGCGAACCAAGCTTGCACCGGTCAGCACGGTTGCTGAAACTTTAGATCCCAAACGCTATGCAAACTTTGATAAAGGTGCGCTAAAAAACACCCTAACCAAAGCCCAGTACAATATCACTCAAGAGGCAGCGACAGAACGTGCGTTTAGTCATGAGTATGATAATTTATTTGCGCCAGGGATTTACGTCGATGTGGTGAGCGGTGAGCCGTTATTTTTATCCACCGATAAATACCAATCTGGCTGCGGTTGGCCAAGTTTCACCAAGCCGATCGATAAACAGGTGATTACTCAGCATGAGGATACTGCCTTTAACATGGTGCGTACTGAGATTCGCTCGCGGGTCGCGGATTCACATTTGGGGCATGTATTCCCTGATGGCCCAAAAGACCGCGGCGGACTGCGCTATTGTATTAATGGCGGTGCACTACAGTTTATCCCAGTTGATGTGATGCCACAGTCTGGCTATGGGCCGTTGGTAAAATTGGTAAAGCCTGCAAAACCTTAATGATTAATATTGATGATTAAACTCATAAAGAGACGTTAAGCTGATGCTGGGCGTCTTTTTTATCAAAAAGCGCCGTAAAACCATGTCCCTTCTAGGGCGTGGATATCAGGCGTCAGCTATTGTCGCTCAGCCTTAAAACAGACTTGTCAACCAAACTTATTAAGACCATAATCACTCTATGAAAACGCTCAAGTGTCGCATCAAAGACAAACACGCCAATCAGCTAAATAAACTGGCTGGTGCGGTTAATTTTGTGTGGAACTATGTGAATGACTTGAGTTTTAAGCATCTTCAACGCACCAATCATTTCTTTTCAGCTTATGATATTGCGGCTTATGTAAAAGGTAGTGGCGAGCTGCTAAACCTGCACAGCCAAACCTTACAAGCCATCACCGAAACCCATACTAAATCTCGCAAGCAATTCAAAAAAGCCAAACTAAACTGGCGAACCAACAACCCAAACGCCAAAAGGAAATCACTTGGTTGGATTCCCTTTAAAAAAGCAGCAATCAAATACTTAGGTGTCAAAAAAGCAGGTAAAAAAGCTCTTAAATCCACCATTCAATTTAGCCTGGCTAAAGGCAAGAAGCTGACCATCGACGTGTGGGATAGCTATAATCTAGCACTCTACACCATCAACAC